>NZ_DLHL01000016.1 GCF_002483225.1 Gemmatimonas sp. UBA7669
CGACTTTTTCAGCACCCTGTTAGACCGTCTTTTCGGCAGCAGCGGTCCGCTAGGGATCATCTGACTCATCCTCAGCTCGCTGTACCAGCTCGGCCGATTTCAACAAGAACTGCGCCGAAACTTGCTTCCCGTCCATTGACGTTATCTCTGGTCTTAGGCAAGCGACAATCGAACAACCTGAAATCCTCCGATCAAGTGTTCCTGCATCTTCAGGCTCTGGCCCTGAGCAAACGACACCGACCACTTCAATTGGCTCACCGTCATTCGCGTATAGAACGACGGGAGAACCGCTCATTCCAGACGAAACCGGTATTGAAGTCTCGAAACACGCATCTCTACAGAGAATGTGACCGTCCTCATGAAGTGCAGTGACGGAGCCTAGCCTCAGAACTAGTTCGCGCGCGAGTTGAAATCCTTTGGTAGCACCTTTGGCTACAGAAGCAGGCGCTGTGCTCATTGCGTTGTATCCAAGGACTGCGACCTGATCACCGACAGAAAGGCGGCGGCTCACAAAACGTAGTTCTCGATCGAACTTGAATCGATCCTCGCTGCCCTGAGGTTCTACTCCGAGGAAGGCGAGGTCTGAAGGGTCATCCAAAATGCACCAAGAGACGGGTGCCATCTCTACTTGAGATGATCGTATACATAGGACCCGAAGCTTCTCCTTGGCTAGCTCGATTCGCTGGCGTGGAGTCCTAAACTCCGTCGGAGTAGTCGGATGTACTGCGCGTCTAGGTTGCTGCAATCGCTCGACCTCGCGTAGAACATGTGCAGCCGTGCATACCACAGCCGACTGGATCTGCGCGCTAACAAAAAAACCACTTCCGACTGCTCGTGGAAAGCCGTCCAGGTCAAATGCAACTAAGGAAACAAGCCCCTCGTTGAGGACGTGATTTAGCTCCAGTTCTGCCTGGTTCCACACCCACCCGTCTGGGATCATACCAGTGACTCCACAAAGTTGATCTGACGCAAACTGGACTTCGCAAGACCGGCGCGCCGCGCCCTCTTGAGAGATCGATTCGGGAGCAAGCCATCCTCCTCTTTCGCGAGCCCGCCGCACACAATCACGCCATCCATGGAGAACCTACGGCCCAAATCACAGAAACCGCCAGACCGCGTTCTACCGCGGTTATCGCTGTATAACGTGACGGCGCGCCGAGACGACCCAGACCACCCCACCAACCACCGGCCGACCGCGAGAACGACCCACACGAACTGGCCCCAACCACCGCCCCTACGCCGACGCCGGCTCCGACCCAGACCCAGACCCAGCCCCCGCCGCTTCAACAGCCCCGACCTCACCCGCCGCCACCGCGGGCTGAGCCCCCTCCACCACCGGCAACGTCACCCCCGCCTTCGCCGCCCGGCTCTCCAGCGTCGCCCGGTCCGCCAGGCTCCGGATCATCGCGTCCGCCTCGCGGTTCTGCAGGTACTTGCCCTTCTCCCAGCCCTCCACGATCCCCTTGGGCGTGCCGTAGATCAGCTCGGCCCACTGCGCCACCGTCAGGCCCAGGGACTCGCGCAGCTGCCGGATGGCCTTGGGCGCCAGCAGGTCGTGCGCCGCCCGGATCTGCTCCGTGGCCGCCTTCTCCGCCGCATCGCGCTGCTCGATCGTGCGCTGCTCGTGCCCGCACTTCTCACAGCGGAAGAACTCGCGCGTCACCTCGGCCGCCATCCCGCTCAGCCGCATGGTCACCGCTTCCTGCTGCAGGGCGTAGCGGCCACCGCAGCCGCGGTGCAAGGTTCCGTCGAGGGTCGAAAGGCTCATGACAGGGGGTTCGGGCTTGTTCGGGGCCCCCAAGCACCAGGGCGCCGCCGCCGCCGGCCGCGCCTCGTGCCCAGAGTGGGCCGTGGATCGTCTGAAAGTCGCAGAAGGCGCGACGTCCGCGCCACCCCTTGCATCCCGCTCCTGCCCGATCCATGTCCGACTTCTGTCTCGTTCGTCAGCCCGTCTTCGGCAGCACCGGTTCGCTCATCGGATACGAAATCCGGTTCAACGACACCGACGACGGCCGCAATACGTTCGCGCAGAGCTTTCTGTCGGGCAATTTCGACCTCGTCCGCAATCGCCTGCCGGCCTTCGTGGCCGCCAGCCGCGAGCAGCTCGTGGGCGACGCGTTCCTGGTGGCCGAGCCGGGGTCGGCCATCGTCATGCTGCCGCCCTCGCTCACGCCCGACGCCGAGGTGGTGGAAGCCATCGCGCGCCTGCGCGCCGGCGGTGGTCACGTGGCTCTCGACAGTGTGGGCGCCACCCCTTCGGCCGTTGAAGCGCTGCTGCCGCACATGAGCTGGGTGCGCGTGGACGCGCGCAGCGGCGACCCGGCCACCATCAACGCCATCTGCGATCGCATCATGGCCGCGGTATCGGCCACCGGTGCCCCCGCGCCGCGCCTCATTGCCGGCAACGTCGAAGACCTCAATCAATACGAGGCCACCCTCGAACGCGGCTTCGACGGCTTCCAGGGCACGTTCTTCTCGCGCCCCGAACCGCTGCCCGCGGCCGACATGCCGCAGAGCACCGTGGCCGCCATGCGCCTCATGGGCCTCGCGCGCAACAATGACGTGAGCGACCGTCAGCTCGAGGACGTCATCGCCACCGACCCCGTGCTCACCTTCCAACTGCTCCGCCTCGTCAACAGCGCCGCACTCGGCGGACGCGGCGTGGAGAGCATCGGACAAGCACTGCGTCTCATTGGACGCAATGCCTTCCTGCGCTGGCTGGCCGTGGCCGTGGCCGCCGCCCGCAAGAGCAAGAACGGCGTGGACCAGGAGCTGGTGCGTCAGGCCGTCGAACGCGGACGGCTCTGCGAGCAGCTCGCGGGCCGCGGACGCGACGCCGGCACGCTGTTCCTCGTGGGACTGTTCTCGCTACTCGACGCGGTGTTCCGCATGCCGCTGCACGAAATCCTCGAGCGCGTGGTGCTCAGCGAAGACGCCAATCAGGCGCTGCTCGACCGCAGCGGACCCTACGCCGACGCCATCAACTTCGCGGAGTCGTACGAGCTGGGGTTGTTCGAGAACGCCACGGAGATTGCCACGGGCATGGGCGTGGACGCGGGCAAGCTCGGTGACTTCTATACGAATGCGATCAGCTGGACGGCCGAGGCGCTGGGGGCGGCGCTGGAGACCCAGCAGGCGGCGCCGGGAAGGCGGTAAGCCAGGCAGCACAACACAGGGACATTTGCGTACTCAGAACTCGGAACCTGAACCCAGAACTCGAAACTGATCAGTTCCGAGTTTTGAGTTCAGGTTCCGGGTCGTAGGTCTTTGCTGCTGCACGCCCAAACATCACCCTCGCGCTCACGCCCCTCACGCCCCCGTCTCGCGGCCTTCACCAACCGTGCGACAGCCCCACCTGCACCAGACGCGGCAGTCCGGGCAGCAATCCACGTGTGCGGTCCACCACCACCGTGCGGTCGGTGAGGTTCTTCACCGAAACCCAGGCGGTGAGTGACGTGGCCGGCACCGGCAGATTGGCGGTCACGTTCCACAGCGCATTGCCTGCGAGTGTGCCCTGCTGCCCGTCGGCCACCAGCACGCGCGTATTGGCCGCGTCGCCGAACTGCTCGCTGATGGCCACCAGCTCCACCCGCAGGTCGGCGCCGGAGCGATGGCGCGCACCAAGCGTGGTGGTGAGCGTGTACTCGGGCGCATACGGCAACCGGTTGCCCGTGACCGACACCCGGCTGCGCGTACCGCCGCCGTTCTGCTCGCCGTACACCTTGCCCACGACATCGCTGCCGCCAGTCCCGATGTAGGCGAAGCGCGTACCTTCGAAGCGCGCCACGGGCGTCCACGCGCCGGCCAACTCGGTGAACGGCGTGATGCCCGCAAACTCGCGCAGCGACTCCGCACGCAGCGACAGCTCGGCGCCGCGATGCAGCGTACGACCGGCGCTGGTCAGTGTGGCACCAGTGCCGCCCGCCACACTGGCGGGCACGATCTGGTTGCTGAAGTCGAGGTTGAACACTGTCGCTTCAATTCGGTAAGGACGAGCCGGAATCCAGCGCAGCCCCGCTTCGCTGTTCCAGCTCAATTCCGCGCCCAGTTCCACCACGCCGCCGGTCGCGTTGCTGATGATGTCCTCCGGGCGCGGCGGGGCGAATCCGCGATGGATGCCCGCGAACGCCGTCAGTCCCTCGCGCAATCGCAAGGTGGCGCCGGCGCCGGGAATGAGGGCTTCCAGTGTTGTCACACCCTGTACGCCATCTGGCGCGCTGGCCGATGGACGACGATTGAGCCGCGTGAGGCGGAGCGCCTCGCCGCGCAGGCCACCACTCAGGGTGAGCGCGCCGGTTGCCACACGCAGCTGTGCATAGGAGGCGTAGGCTTCAGTGGTCCGTCGATTGTCCTCCACCAGTCCGGCGTTCACGTTGCCAGTCGCGCCCACACTGCGCCCGCGGGGCGTGGAGGTGTTCACCTGCAATCGCTCCTGCGACTCGTGATGCACGCGGGCGCCCGCGTCGAGCTCCACCACGGCGCGCGCGTGCAGCCACTGCCAGCGCGCGCGCGGCTCAAGACCCACCACCACGTATTCGCGCAGACGACCTTCTGCGCCGCAGGTGGTGCTGAGATTGGCCATGCCGCCGCAATTCGGGTCGCTGCGATCATTCGGACGCTGGGCCGAGTTGGAGCTCTGACGCCACCAGTCACGGTTGATGCGATACGCGTACAAGGTGGTGGTGAGACTGCGCCGGTCGTTGCGCCCCACGCGGTGCGCGAGCGCGCCGCCAATTCGTGTGATATCGAAGCCATCGTTCACGAACGGGTTCTGCCGCGGGTCCGCCGCGTACTCCGCTTCCGTGAGGCCGGAGTACGTCACCGTGGAGCGTTCGCGATAGGCATTACCGCGAAGACTGAGCTGCTGTGTCGGGCTGAGTGGCACGAGCAGCTTGAGTGACACGTCGTCCACTTCGGACGAGGTGTTGGCCCGGGCCCCGTCTCCGCTGCGGCGGATATAGTCGGCCAGCAGCCCCGTGCCACCGGCCTCGCCAAACGTGCCCCCGGCCTTGGCGTGCAGGCTGGTGAACGCGCGCGTGCCGCCACTCAAGGCGACGCCGCCCTGGGGACTGCGGGGAATGGACGGTGTGAGATAGTTGATCACGCCGCCCACGGTGTGCGGACCATAGAGAATCTGCCCGGCGCCCTTGAGCACCTCGATGGACTCCATGCGCTCGATGGGCGGATGATAGTAGGCAGCGTTGTCACCGTAAGGCGCGATGGTGAACGGAATGCCGTCCTCGAGCAGCAGCACCTTGGTGGACCGCGTGGGATTGAGCCCGCGCACACCGATGTTGGGGCGCAAACCAAAACCTTCCTCGTCCCTCACCACGAGCCCTGGAACCTTGCGCAGCGCCTCGTTGGTGGTGAACACCCGGCTCGCCTTGAGCTGCGCTGCGTCAACCCGGTCGGCCGATCCGGCGAAGCGGGCCAGCCGGTCGACGCTACCCATCACCGAAACGCCAGGCAGGCGCACGGTATCGCCGCGAATGCGGCGCGACGTGGAGTCGCTCGGGATCTGGGGCCGTGCGCCCTGCGCCGCAGCAAGGCGAGGGTAAGCCGGGACGGACAGCAACGCGAAGGCCAGACTTGGGGCAGCGCAACGCGTGAGAAAGGGGCGGAGAGGCATGGTACCGGTTGAGAATGAGTTTCAAACACCGCAATCCCAAGCAAACCTATCGGCATTGTGCCGGTCAACTCCGTAGAATCCCGGGGTCTTCGCCGCCTCACCGAGCCCCCCGCAACTCCTCTCTCAAGAACCGCACAAACGCCGTCGCGCGTGCCGATCGCCCCCGGCGACCGCCCGTGTACGCCACCACATCGGCATCCGGCAAACTCCACGCCGGCAGCACGGCCACCAGTCGCCCCTCGCGCAGGTCATCCGCCACCGACCAGCGGCTGCGCACCATCACCCCAAGACCGGCCAACGCCCAGTCGCGTACCACGTCGCCATCGTTGCTTGCCAGCAGCGGTGACACGCGCACCTGCCGCGTGCGGCCCGCCTCGTCCCGAAAACGCCACAGCGTCACGTCCTCGTCGTTCTCGCGCAGCGCCAGACAGGGCAGGTCGCGCAGGGCGTCGGGCTGCAATGGTACGCCCACACGCGCCAGCAAATCCGGCGCCGCGCAGCACACCCGCCCGTTGGGCGCAAGACGCTCGGCGCGCAATCCATGCGTGGGTTCATCACCAATGTGAATGGCCACGTCCCAGGCGGTGTCGGGCACACGCGCCAACCGGTCACTCAGCGTGAGCTCCACCGTGACCTGCGGATGCACACGCTGAAACTGTGCAACCAGCGGCGCGATGTGATGCCGACCAAAGCCGAATGGCGCCAGCACACGCAGCGGACCCGCCACCTCACCGCGACGTGACGCCAGTTGTTCGTGCAGGGCCGCGAGCAACCCGCCGATCTTCTCGCCTTCACTCATCAGCAGCTCACCCTCGGCGGTGAGCGTGGGACGTCGCCCCCGTCGCTCCAGCAATCGCACGCCCACCCGGCGCTCGAGATCCTGCAGCCGCTGGGTGACGGCGGACGGCGTGACATCCAGCGCACGCGCCGCGGCAGCCAGCGAGGGCGTGCGCGCCACCACGGCAAAGAATTCGAGATCGGCAGGTGCCAACACGGGCCTCTCCGGGACTATAGTATTAAGTCCAGACTGTACGCTGCATTCACCAATGCTGTTTCGAAACTTCATGCCGAAGCCGGGCGTGGTGAGGTCATGACCCCTCCCCCACCCATGACCACACTCCACTCGGCCCCCGCTCGGCTCCGCCTGCGTCAGGTATCACGCACTTACCCCAACGGCGTGCGGGCACTGCGTGGCATCTCACTGGACATTCCCGCCGGCCTCTACGGGCTGCTGGGCCCCAACGGTGCCGGCAAGTCCTCGCTCATGCGCACCATTGCCACGCTGCAACCCATGGACGCGGGACAGATCACCTTCGACGGGCAGGACATCTTTGCCGATGTCACCGCGCATCGCGCCCGTCTGGGCTACCTGCCGCAGGACTTTGGCGTGTATCCGGGTGTGTCGGCGCAGGTGCTGCTCGACCATCTCGCGCTGCTCAAGGGGCTCGTGCACAAGGGTGAGCGGCGCGCGCAGGTGGACGCGCTGCTGCAGCAGGTCAACCTGTGGGAACACCGAAAGCGTGCGGTGAGTGGCTACTCGGGCGGCATGCGGCAGCGCTTCGGCATTGCGCAGGCCCTGCTGGGCGCGCCGCAATTGCTGATTGTGGACGAACCCACGGCGGGTCTCGACCCCATGGAGCGCACACGCTTCTACAACTTGCTCAGCGAAGTGGGCGAGCAGGTGGTGGTGCTACTGTCCACACACATCGTGGAAGACGTGCGTCAGCTCTGCGCGCGCATGGCCATTGTGGTGCAGGGCCAGGTGGTGCGCGAAGGTGTGCCCGATGAACTGGTGCGCGAACTGCAGGGCCGCGTGTTTGCGCGCACGCTGCCGCGACACGAGACCTTTGTTCTGCCGCCGTCAATGCGTGAACTCTCGCGCACACTGCACGCCGGGCGTGCAAGGGTGCGCCTGCTGGCGGAGCAGGCGTCATCCGGCATTGCCAACGAGTCTGCCGAGCCCAGTGAGCCCACACTGGAAGACGTGTACTTTCATGCGCTGGCCGAGGCCAGCACCACATGACACGCCTTGCGGGACTGGCGGGTTTCGAACTGCGCTATCAGGCCGTGCGGCTCACCTTTCTGGCCACGCTGCTCTGTCTGGCGTTCATTCCCTTTGCGCTGGTGGCCACGGGCTTTGGCCCGCGTGCCGATGCGGTGAACGGGGCCTTCATTGTCACCGAAAGCCTGGCGCTGCTGTCGCTGATGAGTGTGTTTGCGCTGCCGCTGCTGTGTGTGCACGCGGCCCTGCGTGACGACGAGCACGGCATGCGCGGGCTCATTGATGTGCAGCCCGTATCACGCGGACTGCTGCTGGCCGTGCGCTTTGTGGTGGTCCTGAGCCTGCTGCTTGCGGTGCTGCTCTTCTGCACAGCGTTGCTGGCCGCGTTCCCCGCTGTGTTATCGGTGCGCACCGACCGGTTGGTGGCCTTCGACGTGGCGCCGTATGCACGGGCCTTTGTGTGGCTGGTACTGCCCAATGCGCTCTGGTGCACGGCGCTGCTCTTTGCCGTGGCCGCCGCCACGCGCAGCACGCTGGCCACCTTCGTGGGTGCGGTGTGCATCTATGCCGGATATCTGGTCACCGCGCTCATGGTGGACAGTCCGCTCATGGCCGGCACACGTCCTTCCACGCCCGAACTGCTGGCGCGTGTGGCATTGCTCGACCCGTTTGGGCTGTCGGCGTTCTTTGAGCAGACACGCTATCTGCCGCCGACAGAGCGCAGCGGGTATGTGCTGCAGATGAGCGGACGCATGCTGCAGAACCGACTCATGGTGCTTGGCCTCGGTGCACTGTGTGCGGCGCCGCTGCTGTGGCTGGATGAGCGGATCGCACGCGGCACGGGACGGCGCAGCATACTGACTGCGTGGTGGACGCGAAGCTCTCGTAGCGCTTCCAACGCAGATCCCGTCGCGCAGGCAAACCGCGCCGTACCCACCGTAGTGCCCCACACACAGGGAATCGTGTCGTGGTGGCACAAGGCGCGCGGTGTGGCGGCACTCGAGTCGCGTGTGCTGCTGCGCAGCTGGCCGCTACTGTTGCTGCTGGTGGTGTGGGTGGTGGTCATTGCCATCGAAGCCGACGGACAATTGCGCAGCGGTGAGTACGGCACGCGCGTGCTGGCCACGACCTCGCAACTGGCCGATGCGGTGCCGCAGGCGCTCGAACTGCTGGGTGCCCTCTGTGTGCTGTACTTCGCCGTGGAAGTGTTTGGCCGTGAGCGCGTGCTGCACTTTGCCGGCATCCGCGACGCCACGCCGGCTGCCAGCACCGCGCTGCTCGCCGGCAAGCTGCTGGCCCTTTTCATGGTGCCGCTGTTGCTCACCGTGACGGGGTACGGCACCACGGTTGCACTGCATGTGGTAGTTGGCGGCCTGCCCATCGAGTGGGATGTGCTGATCGCGCACATGCTGGTCTCGCTGCTGCCACTGGCCATCACGACGGCCATGGCCGCCGCGCTGCAGGTGCTCATTGGTCAGCGCTGGCTGGCCATGCTGGCCGGACTGGTGCTGCTCATTTTCAGCGCGCAGGGCGCTGCGCTTGGCGCCGAGCATCCGCTCTGGCGCTTTGGTGCCGCACCGGCCATCAAGTGGTCGGACCTGAGCGGCTACGGCCCCGGTCTCACGAGCTGGCTGGCCTTCCAAGCCACCTGGCTACTTGGCGGCATGCTGTGGCTGATGCTCGCGGCCGGCCTCTGGCCACGTGGTGAAGCGCTACCACTCGTTGCGCGACTGCGCCGCGCGCCAGTGTTGCTGCAGCAAGGACTGGGGCACAACGGACGGCGCGCACTTGCTCTGGTGGCACTGCTGTTTGCCGGAACCGTGGCGGGCATGGCGTGGGTGACCACCGTGCAACAGCCCTACACGTCGTCGCGCCAGGCGCTTGCCCGCCGCGTGGACTACGAGCGCCGGTACGCGCACTTGATGGGCGTGGCACAGCCGTCGGTTTCGCATGTTGAGCTCATCGTGGATCTCGAGCCCCGCGCCGCCCGGGCCACCATCACGGGCGCGGCGCGACTCACCAACACCACGGCGCAGGCGATTGACACGCTGTACGTCACGTTTCCCACGAGTGTTGCGCGGGTCACCTGGGACAATCTGCCGCCGCAGTTCACGCTGATTGCCGCCGACAGCGCACAGCACGTGTACACACTGGCGCTGGCACAGCCGCTGCAGCCAGACAGCAGTGTGATGCTGCCGCTCAACGTGCAGCTCGATGGCGGTGGCATTCGCGCCAACGGCAACCCCATCGACATTGCGGCCAACGGCACCTATCTGCACTCGACGGAGTTCCTGCCGCGCTTTGGCTTCATGCGGGGCCGCGTGCTGCGCGATAGTGTGGAACGGGTGGCGCAGGGTCTGCCAGTGCTCAGCGATACGCTGCTGCTGCAGCCGGCATCACACATCGACTCACTCTCGGCGGTGGTTGCGCAGCATGGACAATCGCCCGCCTGGTACTCGGCCACGGTCACCATTCACACCGACGATGATCAGGAGGCGCAGGGGCCCGGCTTGCTTGTAGCGCCGCGTGCTGCAGGCGACCGCACACCCACCGCGCCTCCGGGGCGTCGCACATTCACCTACCAGCGCCAGGGCCTCGGCACACCGGCCTTTGTCATTACCAGCGGGCGTTACGCCGCACTGCGCGATACCGTGCAGACGGCCCATGGTGCGGTGCCCGTGGAGGTGTGGCACAATCCGCGGCACGCCGCGCCCGCCGCGCGGCTGCTGGCGGTGAGCACCAAGTCGCTGGCGCAACTCGTGCAGGACTTTGGCGCCTACCCGCATGATGCGCTGCGTGTGATTGAAGTCTCCTCGCAGTGGCGATTTGGTGCCTATGCCATGCCGGGTAGCATTTACCTCACCGAAACCCGCGGCATGCTGAGCGATGCACGCGAAGGCGCGGTGGACTTGCTGCTGCGCCGCATCGGACATGAGGTGGCCCACGAATGGTGGGGGCACGCGGTCAATCCATTGGACGTGGAAGGTCGTCTGCTGTTGGTGGAAACACTGGCCCGCTACGCCGAGCAACTGCTGGTGCAGCGCGCGCAGGGTGAGGCCACGGTGCACGACATGCTGGGGTATGAGGAGGACCGCTACTTCCGCTCGCGTTGGCTGGGCGAACGCAGCCTGCTCACCATGATCGACGACGACGGCCTGTTCTACGGCAAGGGTGCACTGGCCATGCACGCCATGCGGCACCTGCTCGGCGATAGCGTGGTGCTGCAGGTGGCGCGCCATGTGGTTGAGACGCAGTCCGGCCCGCGTGGCACGGCCACCGCCGCCGCGTTTGTGGAGGCGCTCATGGCCGTCGCACCCGACAGCGCCGCCCGGGCGACGGTTCGCGAGTGGTTCGCCGAGCGAGTCATTTACGACTTTGCGGTGGACACGGCAGCGCTGGTGCCGAGCGGCAGTGGAACCCGTGTGACGGCGCAGTTCAGTGTGACGCGCACGGCGCTGGTGGACAGTGCCGGTCAGTCGGTAGAGCGCACGCAGCCGCTGGATGGCGTGACGGTCCCGGTGGGATTGCGCGGCCGCGATGGCGGCTGGCAGATGCTGCGCGCGCGGGCAGTACGCGGCGTGGTGACGCTGGATACGGCGGTGACGTGGCCGGTCGAGCGTGTGGAGATTGATGCGGAGCGGGTGTACCTGGAGCGGGATCGCAGTAACAACGGACGAACTCGGTAACGCAACCGAGCCTGGAAGAGTACGAAACCCCAAACTCAATACTTCAACTCAAAGCTCAAAGCTGCCCGATCTGTCGGTAAGCTCTGAGCTTTGAGTTGAAGTGTTGAGTTTTCAGTTTTCGCGACCGGTCACGCGGCTCGACTCGTTGTACGCCCCGTACGCCCCACTCATCGCCGTGCCGCCCGTCACCACCCCAATGCGCGTGAACACAAACGCCATGCCTTTGCCGGCGTTCTCGCGCTCGGGCCTCCACGTCAGGCTCAGCGCGCTTGCTCCCACAATGGCCCCGAGCAAGGGCACATTGGGGCGACGCGCACCGTTGGTCTCACGCACGACCAGCGTGTTCACCACGCCGCAACTGAGCGCACGTCCCACACGCGGCCAGAATGGGCGGCCAGCGCGCGCGCCGTTGCAGCGCATGGCGGGTCCGTGCGCAGGCACCACACGCAGCAAAGCAAAACGCAGCAGTTCTTCGCTGGCCGCAAAGCCCACCTGATCGGCCACACGTGCGCCGTAGCCGGCCCAGGTGCGCTTCCACTTGGCCGGCATGGCCGCGGCCTGATTGAAAGTAGAGGCGCCCAGTGCACCGGCGGCCAGCAACGCGTAGTGCTTGGCAATGCCGCCTTCGTGAGTGACCGTCACGCTGTCTACCGCTACGCTGTCTACCGCTACGCTGTCTGCGGAAGCCACCTGCGCAGACAGCCCTCTTGGACTCCATGCAACCAAGCAGGCGACCGCGAAGGCCGTCGCCCGCACACGCAACAGGTTCTGCAAACGCTGAAGTTCGAATGGCGACGTGCGGGCCGCACTCACCGCGCTGGCGGGGCCGGCGGTAACGTCTGCGCGCGCATGCTGCCGGGCGCGGAGTCGGTGGCGGGCGGATAGTACTGCGGCGCGCCCGCGGTGATGGCCAGCCGCACCCGCTCCGATTGCGTGGCGTTGACGCCAAACAGCACGAGCACGAGGTTGGCCGAGCGTACCACATCGAGTGGTGGTTCGGGCCAGGCACCAATGCTGTCGCCCTCGGGCAGCAGCCGAAACCGATCGAGGCCGCGCGACGCCTGCACCCCCGCCATCGAGTCGGCAAAGTAGAACGCGGCCATGGTGGCCGTGCGGCCAATGCGATAGCGCGTGCCGCGCTCGGGGAAGTATGGCACGGTCAGCGTGTCGAGCACCTTGGCACTCATGCCGGCCTTGTTGATGCGATCCTCGAGATGACAGGGCCGCCAGGTGCCATCACGCGGGCAGGCCGAATCGGAGGGCGTGGCAGGCCGCGGCACCGGCGGCAGACTGCTCACGTCGGCCTTGGGTGCTTCGGCTTCCTTCTTGTCGCTGCAGGCCGCAGCGACCAGCAGCACGGTCGCGGTCAGCATCGCCAGGCGCGCGCGATGCGTTGGCAGGGCACGAGAACTCATGCGCCCAACTTAGCACATCAGGCTGATGGTCGCGCCGTGTCGTGACCGTCTGCGTCACGGTCTCCGTCACGGTCTCCGTCACGATCTCCGCCATGGTCTTCACCGCGCGAGAGATTCCACGCTGCCACGGTCATCCATGCCGTGTGACAGGCAACGACCACACCAAAGCCGGTGACGTCGAGATGCAGGTGCCCCACCATCACCAGCAGCCAGGGCACGAGACCGGCCAGTGGCGCTGTCCACCAAACAACGGCGGCAAAGCCCGCTTGCCCACGCATGGCCAGACCCCACAGGGTCATGGCTACCGCCGTCAGGGCCACATACACGGTGGCAAAGGCCTGATTGAGTCGGCCCGTATAGTGCAGTTGCTGCATGGCCACGTCGCGCCGCGCGGCGTCCTGCACCACATCCCGGGCGTCGGCCAGGTCACTCAATATGGCCGGCGCCACCAGCCCGCTCATGATGGCCGCCGCCATGACACACACGGCAGCCAGCCCAAAGCAGGCAAAGGCTCCGCCACTCAACCAGGGGCGCGCACGCAGTCGCCAGCTCAGCGCCCCCATGCCCACCAGCAACAGGGGCACCGCGCCAATGGCGGCGCCGTGCACAAGGCGTCCTCGCCACAACACGGCACCCGCGCCCGCTCCGTGCGCATTGGCGTCGGCAATGGACTCGGCTCCGGTGGGGTGCAGCCACATGACGAGCAGCACCACCAATGAACCAGCGAGTGTGAGAGCGAAGGCGGGCGTGCGTAATGGCGTACGCGAGGACGCGGAGTTGCGGGATGTCGACATGGCAGGTGGATTGAAGGGGAGTGAACTCGCCCGCATGATGCGCCCCCGTTATGTCACCTGCGCAGGATGATGAACATCAACCCGTCGACTGTTCAACAAGCGGATTCGGACGGTGAACCCGACCCGCGCGTCGAGCGCTCCGAGCGTGCGCTGCGACAGGCCATGCATGACCTGCTGTTCGAGGGCGCATTTGACGAGGTCACCGTGCAACAGATCGTGGCGCGTGCCGGGGTCTCACGCGGCACGTTCTACGCGCGCTATCGCAACAAGGACGACGCGCTGCTGGCCAGCCTCGAAGGCATGCTGGCCTCGCTTGAACACGGCCTGGCGCAGGAACAACCGGCGCGGCTGATTGCCGCCGCCGAACTGCTCACGCACATCGACTCGGCAGGTCGGGTGCGCGACGCGTTGGCAGCGGGCGGGAAGCTGGAGCAGGTGCTCGACTACATGGGTGATGTACTCGCGGAGCAGATGCAGCGGCGGTTTGACGTCTTTGGTGTAAAGGCGGCCATGCCACCCGCGCTGGCCGCGCGCATGCTGTCGGCGGCATTCATGGAGATGTTGCGCTGGTGGGCCGACCGACCCGAGCGGCCCGACGCGCGTGTCATGGATGCGGAGTTCCACCGCATGGCGCGTCGCATGCTGCGCGGAGGACCGGGTTAGCCGGCATTTCCTGTTCCTACTGTGGGATAATTTTCGGCATACTTTCGGTTTATTGTTTGCATTGTGCACGCCGGCCGCGCTTTTGTGCAGTTTTTGCAGTCGAACACCATCGTTTCGAGCACAAGGTCTTGGTTTTCGCGACTTTTGCTCCGATATTTTTGTCATCGACGCACGAATCCGGGTCCGCTTTGGCAGACCAGTACCTACACCACGCCCCCTCCATGGCCACCAACAACTCCTCCCGCATGGCGGTCATGCGGGAAATCACGAACCGGGCTCCGCGCCTCACCTCACGCCCTGAGGAGAACGGCGTCCAGAGCCCCACCAGCGCCTGGTTCGGCATGAACACCTTCGGCCTGCGCCAGATGCGCGCCAAGCTACCGAAGGACGTCTACAAGAAGCTCGCGGCCTCCATCCGCCTCGGCAAAAAGCTCGACTCCGACATCGCGCCGGTCGTTGCGCAGGTCATCAAGGAGTGGGCCATTTCGCGTGGCGTGACGCACTTCACGCACTGGTTCCAGCCGCAGACGGGCCTCACGGCCGAAAAGCACGACGCCTTCCTCAACTTCGACGAAGCCGGCCTGCCCATCGAGACGTTCACGGGTGAGCAGCTCATTCAGTCGGAGCCCGATGCCTCGTCGTTCCCCTCGGGCGGCCTGCGCGCCACCTGGGAAGCGCGTGGCTACACCGCATGGAACCCGGCCTCGCCGGTGTTCATCAGCGAGACGGGCGGCGTCAAGTATCTCTGCATTCCGTCGGTGTTCATCGGCTACAACGGTGAAGCACTCGACGAGATGACGCCGCTGCTCCGCAGCTGCGACGTGCTGTCGGCGCGCGCCACCGAGCTGCTCTCGCTTATCGGTGACACGGGCGTGCTGCGCGTCATCACCACGCTGGGTGTGGAGCAGGAGTTCTTCCTCATCGATCGCGGCCACTTCGCGCTGCGCCCCGACCTCGTCATGGCCGGACGCAGCCTCGTGGGCGCGCCGCCGCCACGCGGTCAGCAGCTCGAAGACCACTACTTCGGTGGCATCCCCGAGCGAGTGCAGGCCTGCATTGCCGAAGTCGAGCAGGAGCTCTACAAGCTCGGTGTGCCCATCTGCACGCGGCACAACGAAGTGGCGCCGTCGCAGTTCGAAATGGCGCCCATCTTCGAAGACTCCGAAGTGGCGGTGGACCACAACCACCTCGTCATGGCCATCCTGCGCAAGGTCGCGCTGCGCCATGGCCTGCAGGCGCTCATTCATGAGAAGCCCTTCGCCGGCATCAACGGCTCGGGCAAGCACTGCAACTGGTCCATGGCCATCGTGGCCGACAACGCGCTCGACGGCACGAACCTGCTCAAGCCCGGCAAGACGCCGCATCAGAACCTGCGCTTCCTGCTGTTCCTGGCGGCCGTGCTGAAGGGTGTGCACAAGCACGCCGGTCTGCTGCGCGCGGGCATCGCGGTCACGGGCAACGAACATCGCCTCGGCGCCAACGAAGCGCCGCCGGCCATCATCTCGGCCTTCCTTGGCAAGGGTCTCACGCAGGTCGTCGAAGACATCGCCGCCGGCAAGACGTCGGCGTCCAGCGCCGAGCAGGCCATGCTCAAGCTGGGTGTGGCCAAGCTGCCCGAGGTCGAGCAGGACAACACCGACCGCAACCGCACGTCGCCGTTTGCGTTCACGGGCGCCAAGTTCGAGTTCCGCGCCGTGGGTTCGTCGCAGAACATCGCCTTCCCCGTCATGCTGCTGCAGGCGGCAGTGGCCGAGGCCATCGGCGAGATCACGGCCGAACTGAAGAAGGAAATCGCGAGCGCCAAGAGCGTGGATGACGCGGTGCTCAAGGTGGCCAAGAAGGCCTTCAAGGAGAGCACGCCGGTGCGCTTCGAGGGCAACAACTACTCCGACGAGTGGGTGGTGGAGGCCAAGCAGCGCGGCCTGCTCAACCTGCGCCGGACGCCGGAAGCGCTGGAGCAGCTCACCACGAAGGGCGCCAAGAGCCTCTTCAAGGACACGGGCATTCTCACCGACGTGGAGCTCGAGAGCCGCTACCATGTGCGCCTCGAGCGCTACATCAAGGACATGCTCATCGAGCTGCACACGCTGCAGCAGATGGTGGACACGCAGGTGCTGCCGGCGGCCTACGGCTACATCGGCTCGCTGGCCGGCACGGCGGGTCAGGGTGCGGCGGCAGGCATCAACATGCAGCCCATCGTCGACGCGGCCAACGCGACCAGCAAGCTCGTGGCCACGCTGCAGAAGAAGCGTGCCGAGCTGGCCAAGGTGATTGCCAAGGCCGAGCACATGCACGACGACGCGGCCGCCCAGGCGCAGTACATCACGAGCACGGGCGCCGAGATCATGGCCGAAGTGCGTGAGGCCTCGGACGCGCTGGAGATGAGCATCGGCGACGAACACTGGCCGCTGCCGCGCTACCGCGAAATGCTGTTCCCGGTGTAAGGCCAAGACTCGCGTAAGGGCCTTCGCCCTCTACGCAGTCTACCGTGGGTTGTGAGTGTGAGTGGTGCCGCACCATGCACCACTCACACCCACAGCTCAGAGCCCAAAGCCCACAGCAGTGGATGGCCGACTGCAGTTTTTCTTACCGCAGTTCCTCTTTGAGCTTCTGCGCAAATCTCCGACTCATCACCACCGGCTCCCGCTGCCCTCTCAGCCACACCTGGTAGCTGCGCGGCATGTGCTCGGCAATGCGCTCCACCATCTCCATGTTGACGACCGTGGAGCGATGAATCTGCTGAAAGGGCGGCGACGGCAGTCGCGCCATCCATTCGGCCAGCGTCTTGCGCACGACCACCCGGCGTCCGTCGGTCAGTGATACGATCGTGCAGTCACCATCGGCCTCCACACAGCGCATCTGTGCCACGGGCAGAAATCCCATGCTGCCATCGAGTCGCAGAAACAGTCGATCGTGAATGCCAAGGGGTCGGCCGGGGCCCGTGGCTTCGCCCGACTCATCGTGTGTCTGCCCTTCTGCTGCGCCGGCAACCGGCGCCGGCCCCAGTCGCGCGATCGTGTCCGCCAGGCGCGCAGCCGACACCGGCTTGAGCAGATAGTCGAGCGCGCGTACCCCAAACGCATCCACCGCATAGCGGTCATGCGCCGTGACACACACCACACGCACCTGCGGCGGCAAGAGCGGCGCGAGCGTCAGCCCCTGCTCCTGGTGCAGCTGCAAGTCGAGGAACACCACATCGATTGTCTCGCGCTGCACCAGCTCAGCCGCTTCAGCGAGCGTGCTGGCTTCGCCCACCACCTGCACCTCGGGATGCGCCTGCAGCATGCGCCGCAACTCCACGCGCGCGAGCCGCTCGTCGTCTACCAGCAGGGCCTTCCAGTGTGCCGCGCTCATGTGCCCAGCCGGGCGTAGGGCAGCGTGAGACGCACACGCACGGCCGCGTGGTCTGATTCAGTTTGCAGTGAAGCCGCCGTGCCGTAGGCCAGCGCGAGACGTTCGGTGACGTTGCGCAGTCCCATGCCGCTGGTGGCCGCGTCTGGAGCCCAGGTTCCGCTGTTCTCCACCGTGAGCACGAGCTGTTCGTTGTCCACCGCGGCGCGCAAGGTGACCACCAGCGGCGTGCCGCGCCCATGCGTGACCGCGTTCTCCACCAGCGGGGCCAGCAGCAGCGGCGGCACGGCAGCCTCACGCGCCTGTGGCGAGGCGTCTACAGAAACGTGCAGTCGTTCCTCGAAACGCAGCTTCTCCACCGCGAAGTAGGCTTCGTGCAGCGCCAGCTCGTCACCCAGTCGCACCCGGTGCACCGGTTCGAGCGACAGCGATCCACGCAGATACTCGGCGAGCTGCGTGATCATGTCACGAGCGCGTTCGGGGTCTTCGCTTACCAGCGCACGCACCGAGTTGAGTGCGTTGAAGAGGAAGTGCGGATTGACCTGCGCCACGAGCAGGCGGTGCTGCGACGCCGCCTGCAGTGCGCGGGCCTGCTCCACGTCACGCGCCGCAAGCACCAGCGTAACGCCCGCGGCCCAGAGCAGCATGATGAACACATGCACCACAAACATGCGTCCCACCATGGACACCGACTCAGCGGCCAGCGCAGCGAGGGAGCCGTTGGTCCACCACAGATAGCCGAACATCCACGGCAGCGTGGCTGCCAGCGCCACGGCGACAACCTGAATGGGCAGCGTGAGCGGCAACCAGCCGGCGCGCAACGCACTGGGTGCGCGCCAGGGCGCCACACGGCGCAATGCCCAGACCATGGGCGCGGAACAGAGCATGCCCACCAGCACCCAGCGCACGGCATTGAGCACGCGCTCGGACGATTGCGGTTCCTGCGCCGACCCCTGGCCCCAGACCGCCACCCCGATGAGCAACCACAACCCCCCGTGCACCACCGCAGCGCGCCAGGGGGACGGCGCTCCGGTCGTACGCGGGGGGTGTGAAAGCACAGCGTCAGGGGTGCCAGCGGGGCGCATGCCCCAAATGTGGCACCGCGTGCGCGCTTACGGCAGCAACACCTTGTCGATGACCAGGATCACGCCGTTCGACTGGTACACGTCGTACACGCTGATGTTGGCCACCTGTCCCTTGGCATCCTTCACCACCAGGTTGCGCGGGCCGTTCATCATGACCGACAGCGTGCCACCGCTGGCCGTCTTGAGCGTGGCCGTGCCGTTGCCCTGCTTGACCGCGGCCATGAGCGCCTCGGCGTCGAGACGACCCGGCACGACGTGATAGGTCAGCACACTCGTGAGCGTGCCCTTGTTCTCGGGCTTGAGCAGGTTGTCCACCGTGCCGGCGGGCAGCTGCGCGAAGGCCGCGTTGGTGGGCGCGAACACGGTGAACGGTCCCTTGCCCTTGAGCGTCTCCACCAGACCCGCGGCCTTGACGGCCGCCACGAGCGTGGTGTGGTCGGCCGAGTGTACGGCATTGTCAACAATGTCCTTGGAGGCATACATGGCCTGACCGCCGACCATGGGGTTCATGGACTGCTTGGACTGGGCCGACGCGGTACCGGCGAGCAGCAGCGAGCAGGAGAACGCGGCAATTGTGGTGAGTGAGCGCGACATGATGAGACCCTCGGCGATCGTGTGAGTGAGTTGGTTCGTGCATTGCGCCGGTGCGCGTCAGGTCAAGCCTGAGGTGTTGCGTCCGGCGTCGCTGCATGTACGCCGGGCCGCAAGCGCCGGATGCATCGCGAGACGATACAGTGGCGTGCGGCCCGATGTCGTCACTCCCACGTGCTCAGAGTTACTCGGTCTTCACTTCACCCACGAGGAAGGGGGTCATGGTGGGCACGGGTGAGCCGGTCGCGGCTTCCTCCGTGACGGCAAAGGCCGCAACACCCGCTGTTCCCGTGGCCACGGTGATGTCATGCAGCAACTGCGACCCGTCACTGCCGGGCCGGAACAGCGTGAGCGGCACCGGCTTGCCGTCGCGAATCATCCACAGGCAGTAGGCGCGATCTTCAGCAATGGGCGCGAGCCCCGAGGCATGAATGACCGCCTTGCCGCTGCGCGGATTCCAATACACCTGCAGCGCAGGACCCGCCTGTGTGTTGGGTGTGAGGCGCACCAGCACGAGATCGTTGCCGCCGTCGGTCAGCGTCTGCAGGGTAGACTCGCGCTGCGCGAGACGCTGGCGTGTGGAGTCGAGCGCCAGAGCCTGTGTGCTGAGCTGCAACTCGAGCTCTTGCACCTGTTCACGCAGGTTCACGGCAAACACCGCACTGGCAGCCAGTGCGGTGGCAAGGAGCGCCGGTACCCAGCGAATGCGTGGACCGGTGTTGGGTGCGCGTACCGCCGGTGCGACCGGCGTAGTGGCCGATGGTGCGGCGCGCTGCGAGGTCGCAGCCGACGCCTTGGCCTCCGCCCTTGCCTCCACCTTGCCCTCCGCCTCGATTCGCGCCAACACGCGCTCACGCAGCGCTGGCGGCGCAGGGGTGGCATGCCCCTCGGCCAGCATGGCAAAGGTTTCGCGATGGGCGGCGAGCTCCGCTTCGAGTTCAGGGGCGAGCGCGGGATCGCGCAGGGCGCGTTCGAATTGCGCGCGCTCTACATCGGTGAGCGCCTGCAGGAGATACCCCGGCGCCAGGTCACGCAGTGCGTCGAGAGATGGATGCGTCATGAGACGGCCTCTGGGGCGTGGCCGGCAAGTCGCTCGCGCAGCTTGAGCAGACCGAGTCGAATGCGGGTCTTGATGGTACCGAGGGGTTCCTGCAGCGTCGCGGCCACCTCGTGATGCGTGAGGCCCTGGTAAAAGGCCAGTTCAATGGCTTGGCGTTGTGGCGGCGGCAAGGTCACCAGCGCGGCCTGCACCGCCGAGGCGCGCTCGTTGGCTTCGAGCAGCGCCGTGGGTTCAGCCGGAGCGGAGCCCATGGCCACGGGTTCGTCGCTGTGCGAGGCCGCGCGCTCTTCGGCCACGTCACGGCGCTTCCTGGACCGCAGATGGTCCAGTGCGCGCGTACGGGTGATGGTGGTCAGCCAGGCCACCACCGATCCGCGTGTGCCATCGAAGCGTGCCGCGTCACGCCAGACCTGCGCGAAGACATCGCACACCACATCGTCGGCGTCGGCACGCTGTCCGGTGATGCGCAGCGCCAGGCCGTACACCAGCGCGGCGTGTCGGTCGTAGAAGGGCCCTGCCGCGCCACGATCACCGCGCGCCATGGCGGCGAGCAGCTCGACATCGTGGTGTGTGGGCAGATCGGCCGGAGTGTGGGGATCAGCAGTCATGTGCCATGGCGAATCCCCTGAGCTGGCAGTCAGGTTCCCGAACGTCGAGGGAAACAACGGATGCGGTTGCGTGAACGTCAGCGTCATACCTGAGACATACGCCGCTGCCGTCACATTGGATTGCCAGCACGGATGATGTGCAGGATATGTAACGGTTCTCCACGCCCGAACTTGCCGACCCGCCGGTTCGGGTGCAAGCTCGTGGAGCTGCGAAGTCGCACGCGACGTAGCACACCCGGGTTTGAGGAGCCAACATGGGCACCATCGATTTCGGCGCAGTCATTGCCGGCGTCGTTCGGCAGTGGGACGGGGTGGAAGTCACACCGCATCGCTTCGGCGGTGTGGAGTTCCGCGTGGGTGGACGCGAGATCGGTCATGTGCATGTGGGCGGTGTGGCCGACCTGCTCGTGCCCGTGCGCTTGCGCCGCGATCTCGTGGCCGCCGGCCGCGCCATGGCCCATCATACCCTGCCGCATTCGGGATGGATCAGCGTGCGCCTGCGCAGTGAGCACGATGTGCCCAACGCCATTGCGCTATTCAGGTTGAACTACGAGCGCCTCACGGGCGTGGTCGTGAAGAAGGCGCCAACGAGTCAGATCCTGCCGAACGTCACACTGCTGGCCGATCGCAGTATCGATGACTTGCCGGCCTGACCCCGACCACCTTACGAGGTCTCACCTCTTCCAATCTCAACTCGCTCCCGCGACGCCATCAACTGCGTGACATAGCGCTGCCCCTCGCTGATCCGCTCAACTTCCTCCGCCACCGCATCAATCGCCTGCTCCATCCGCTCCAGTCGCGCGGCACTCTCCAGCACCACCGGCGCCGGCTTGGGATTCCTCGCCCGGGCCAGCAGCAGTCGCGACAAGGCCAATGCCAGCGGCATCAGCACCGTCACCGTGCCCACAATGGAAATGGCCGTCAACTGACCGGACGAGAACGGCCCGTATCGCACCGCCGCTTCCTGTGTGGTGCCGTTGAGCGCCGCTGCCGCGCGCAGCTCACCATTGAGCGCAATGGCCTGCTCCAGCTCCGCAATGCGAGAGTTCAGCACCGCGAGCTGCGGCTGCATGCCTTCGCGGGCCGAGGCATCCGCGCGGTCCATCTTGCGCAACAGGTCATCGCGTCGACGAATGGCGCTGTTGATCTGCGTCGAAAGTTCCGAGCCCCGGGCGCGCAGTCCTTCGAGATCTGCCGACGTGAGCCGCGACGCATCGATGGGAATGGTGGCGTCGCCCACACGCAACCCAACCGGGGCGCCAGGGGCCACAGGAGCCTGAGGAGCCGCTGGCGCCGGCGCGGCGGCCGGCGGAGCGGCGGGAGACTGGGTAGCTTGCGCAATGGGCATACAGAAACCTACGCTCTGATGACGGCGCCGGTTACATCACCGCGTCAACCCGCCGAACCGCCCCCCATGGACGACATCAGCTCCCGCGTCATCGCCTGGCGCCGCCACCTGCACCGCCACCCCGAGGTGGCCTTTCAGGAGCATGGCACGGCCCAGTTCATCGCCGACACCCTCGAGCGCATCCCGGGTCTGGCCATCACGCGCCCCACGGCCACCAGTGTCGTGGCCCAGCTCGACGGGGCGAAACCGGGCCCCACGGTGGCCGTGCGCGCCGACATCGATGCCCTGCCCATTCACGAGGAAAACGACGTCGAGTATCGCTCCACGGTGCCGGGCGCCATGCACGCCTGCGGCCATGACGGGCACACCGCCATTGTGCTGGGCCTCGCCACGCGACTGGCGGCGCGACAGACCGAACTTGCCGGCCGCGTGCGCTTCATCTTCCAGCACGCTGAAGAGCTGTCGCCGGGCGGTGCCGAAGAACTCGTGCAGCGTGGCGTCATGGATGGGGTCGACCATGTCATTGGCCTGCATCTCTGGTCGCCGGTGCCGGTGGGCAAGATCGGTCTCATCGGCGGACCGGCCATGGCCGCGCCCGACACCTTTTCGTGCACCATTGTCGGCGCGGGCGGTCACGCGGCCGCGCCGCATCAGACCATCGACCCGATTGCCATTGGTGCGCAGGTGGTGACGGCACTGCAGCAGGTGGTGTCACGCGGCGTCGATCCGCTCGATCCGGTGGTGGTGTCCATCACGCAGTTCGTGGCCGGCACCACGTTCAACGTCATTCCCAACAGCGCCTATCTGGCAGGCACCATTCGGACGTTCGATGCCGAGCTGCGGCGTACCGTGCCACAGCAGATGGAGCGCATCGTGCGGGGTATCACCGAGGCCTTTGGCGCCACGTACCAGTGGAGCTACGAGCCCGGCTATCGCCCCGTGGTCAACGATGTCGCGCTCACGGAACGGCTGGCCCAGGTCGTGGAGCGCACCTTTGGCGCCGACACCCTGGTGCCACTGCGCCCCACGATGGGCGGCGAAGACTTCTCGGCCTATCAGCAGCGCGCACCGGGTGTCTTTGCCTTTGTGGGCGCACGCAATGACGCGCGCGGCATCACGCATCCGCATCATCATCCGCGTTTCGACCTCGACGAAGCGTCGCTCGACATCGGCCTGCGCTATCTCGAGGCCGCCACACTCGACTTGCTGGGCGCACCGCAGAGTGCGCCACCCACACGTCCGCTGGCCATGAGCGCGTGAACCGCCGGACAACACCCGGCGGGCGGCAATGGCTGGCCGCCCTGCCGGTGCTCATCGTGGCGGCAGCCCCATGGCTGGCCAACACCCCGGGCCGCACCCTGCTTGGCCTTCCGGCGCTGCTGACCTGGATGCTCGTGGCGCTGCTTGCCACGTCGGCGGTGCTCTCGGTCATGCCGCGCAGCAGCGAGCCGCCAACCGCGGACCCTGCACAAGAAAGCGGCCATGCTGCAGCCACTCCCTCACCACTCGAGCGATGGGCACTTGGCGGGCGCAGCTTCGGCTCCGTGCTGGTGTTCGTGCTGCTCGCGGGCGAGATCTACACCACCTTCACCTTGCTGGGCGCGAGTGGCTGGGCCTACGGACGCGGGGCACCCACGTTCTACATCCTTGGCTATGGTGCACTCGCGTACCTGATGTCGTACTGGCTGTTGCCGGCCATCTGGACACGTGGCCGCCGCGATCGTGTGCTCACGCAGCCGGAGTTCTTTGCACGGGCCTTCGCCAGTCCGCTGCTTGGCCGCTTTGTGGCCCTCGTGGGTGTGTTGTCGCTGTTGCCCTATCTCGTGCTGCAGTTCCGCGGACTCAGCATTCTCGTGCACGAAAGTGCCTATGGCGCCATCTCGCAGGACTTGGCCGTCAGCATTGGCGCCATCATCGTGGTGGGCTGGGTCGTGCTGGGCGGCATGAAGACCTCGGCCTACGCCGCGCTGGCCAAGGATGTGCTGGTGCTCGTGGCCGTGGTGGCACTGGGTCTGCTCATTCCGCAGTCGGTGTATGGCGGCATTGGCCCCATGTTTGACGCACAGATTGCGCGCGACCCTGAATTCTTTGTGCTGCCGGCCCGCGGATTCTCTCCCACGTGGTTCGTGAGCACGGTAACAGTGTCGGTGGTGGGTTTCTATCTCTGGCCGCACACCTTTGCCTCGCTGTTCGCCGCACGTGACCCGCGCGGTTTCGAGCGCACAGCCATCACCATGCCGCTGTATCAGCTGGTCATGCTGTTCGTGTTCTTCGTGGGCTTTGCCGCCCGTGACGTGGTGCCAGGCCTCACGGGTGCCGACATTGATTTGGCGCTGCTGCGCAGCACACGCAGCCTGTTCGGACCACCCATGATGCTGCTGGTGGGCACGGCCGGTCTGCTTACGGCGCTTGTGCCGGCGGCCATCATCCTCATGACCATGGCCACGATTCTGGCGCAACTCCGGCACGCGCCACTGTCGCGCGCGGATGGCGACCGCGCTTCGGCCGATCTGCGATTGGCCCGCTGGTTGGTGCCGGCGGTGGCGCTTGTGGCCTGGTGGTGGTCGCGTCAGTCCAACGCCGCCCTCGTGCCCATTCTGCTGCTGGCCTACGCCATGGTGGCGCAGCTGGCACCGGCGCTGGCCGTGGCGCTCTGGGCGCCGGGGCGTCTTCGGGTTTCGTTCATCATCGCGGGCATTGTGGTTGGCGAACTCTGCGTGGCTGCGTCGCTGTGGCCTGCGCTCGACACGGCTACGCGCGTCGCACAGTGGTGGCCAAGCGTGCCTTCCTTCGTGTACGATATCAATCCGGGCCTCTTCGCACTCGCGCTCAACCTGACGGTGCTGGCCATCGGAGCATTCGCCTCTCGCTCCATGGGAACCTCACCGCCATCTCGGCATATGACGAAAGGTGACTGATTCGAACGCAGGACTCGCGGCGCGCTTCCCCACCGACTTCCGATTCGGGGTGGCCACTTCAGCCTACCAGATTGAAGGTTCTCTCGAGGCCGATGGACGCGGCCCGTCCATCTGGGAGACGTTCGCCGCGCGACCAAACGCCATCGAACGTGGCGAGACGGCGGCCGTGGCCTGCGATCACTATCGCCGATGGGAGTCGGACGTCGAACTCATCTCATCGCTCGGCGTCGACAGCTATCGCTTCTCGATTGCGTGGCCGCGCGTCCAGCCTACCGGCAGTGGGCCGGTAAACGCGGCCGGACTCGATTTCTACGACCGCCTCGTCGATCGTCTCCTGCAGCGCGGACTGCGTCCGTTTCCCACGCTTTATCACTGGGATTTGCCACAGGCACTCGAAGATGCGGGGGGCTGGGCCGCACGTGACACCGCCGAGCGCTTTGCGGAGTACGCAGCCCTGGTCACCTCGCGGCTCAGTGATCGCGTGTCCGAGTGGTCGCTGTTCAACGAGCCATACATTTTCACCTCGCGCGGCTATCTGCTTGGCCGTTATGCGCCGGGTCGTCGCAACCTGCGCAGCTTTCTGCGTTCCGTGCACACCGTGGTGCGCGCGCACGCGCTGGGCTATCGGGCGGTGAAGGCCGTGAACCCCGATGTGGCCGTAGGATCAGTGTTTGCCATGGCGCCGGTCGAACCGGCCACGCCGTCACCGGTGGACATCGAAGCCGCGCGCTATGGCGACGCGCTGTTCAATCGCATTTTTGTCGATCCGCTCATGCGCGGCGCCTACCCGCAGGCGTTCCTCGACAACATTCCCGCGCGAGCGCTCGACATCCAGCCCGGTGACATGGAGGCGGTGCACACCCCGCTCGACTTCATCGGCATCAATTGTTACTACCGGCTCATCATCAGTGCCGGTGAACACCTGCCCGACAACCTGCCGCTGCTGTTCTTCGGCCTGCGGGCGGATACCCGCGGCACCGGTGGACACGCGGACTTCACGGTCACGCAGGATTCGGTCACGCCGGTGCTTTCAGCGTTTGGTCGCAGCGAAGGTGAACGCACCGAGATGGGCTGGGAGATCTGGCCCCGGGCCCTGCACGACGTACTGACGGGGTTGTCCATTCAGTACCCCGGTCTGCCGCTGCATGTATGTGAAAGCGGCTGTGCCTTTGCCGATGCACCGGGCGAGGACGGCGTGGTGCACGACGAGTCACGCATTGCCTATCATCGTGCACATCTGGCCGCCGTGGTCGATGCCCTGTCGGCTGGCGCCAACGTCCGCAGTTATCACGCGTGGAGCCTGTACGACAACTTCGAGTGGGCCAGCGGCTATCGTCCGCGCTTCGGCATCGTGCACGTGAACTACAAGACGCAGCAGCGCACCCTCAAGCGCAGTGCCGAGTGGTACCGGGAGTTCATTCGCTCCGCACACAGGACGCGCGCCGAGCGCCGTACGCCCGACACGCGTAAGGCCGACACACTCCCTGCCGTGGCCGTCGGCAACCCCGACGCCATCAGGCCCGCGACGCCAGCTTGAGTCCCACGATGCCGCACACGATGAGCAGGATGCTCAGCACGCGGCCCAGATCACGCGATTCACCGAAGTACAGCACCCCCACGATGGCCGTGCCCACGGCGCCAATCCCGGTCCATACGGCATAGCCCGTACCCACGGGCAACACCTTGAGCGCCTGCGCGAGTCCGTAGAAGCTGGCAATCATGGCCACCACCGTAAATGCCGCCACATCGGGCTTGCGAAAGCCGTTGCTCTGCTTGAGGCCGATGGCCCACACCACCTCGAGCACACCGGCTACCAGCAGCCAGAGCCACGCGCGCGTTTCCACACTCATGCGCGACGGCTCCACAGCGTCCACGCAGTCATCAGCGCAATCCCCGCGGAATCTCTTCGCCCATCTCGCGCGGGTTGGGGAGACTGGTTGGTGTTTCCGGTCCACGCAGGTCGCCGCAGCGATCGATGGCGGTCTTGGAGCCGGCATCGACGGTGTCCGGCAGGGGCAGACGATCCACGCGCATGCTGTCCTGCCGATCACGCGCCTGCGCGTAGTAGCCCGTACACAGCGTGCGCAGTTTGTCGATACGCGCCAGGCGTTCCACGCCAGCATCGGCGGCACGGCTGAACCACCACCACGCCCCCGCACCCACGAGCACCGTGATCAACAGCGACAGCAGGGCCGCGGTGCGCGGTGCTTCGGGGTTGGGCGTGCTGCCCGAGCTCGTTGCGTTGCTCATGCTGCGGCCGTCGACAGGGCCGACGTCAACGCGGCGCCGATGTCCTGCAGCAGGTCGTCCGCATCTTCGAGGCCTATGCTGAGGCGCACAAACCCCTCGGGTACCACATCACCGCCCCACCGCGCGCGTCGTTCAGCACTGGTGTGCAGTCCGCCAAAACTTGTGGCTTCATACACCAGCGTCGACGCCGCAAAGAAACGTTCCACCGCGGCCGCACTCGGCAGCGTGAAGCTGATCACGCCGCCAAAGCCCGACATCTGCCGCTTGGCCACCGCGTGCGAGGGATCGCTCGGCAATCCCGGATAACGCACGCCCGTGACACCAGGCTGCGAGGCCAACAGCTCCGCTACACGCTGCGCCGTGGCGCACTGCCGCATGAGTCGCACATGCAGCGTGCCCAGCGAACGGTGGGCGAGCCAGGCTTCCATGGGTCCGGGAATGACGCCCAGTCGCGTGCGCCAGGTGCGAATGGATTCCACCAGCGACACATCGCGCACCGCCACATGCCCCAGCACGATGTCGGCATGACCGGTCATGGCCTTCGTGTCGCTGACCACGCACACGTCGGCACCGAGCGCCAGCGGCTGCTGCAGCAGCGGGGTGGCCGTGGTGTTGTCCACCACCAGAAGGGCACCCGCCGCGTGCGCCGCATCGGCCAGCGCCGCAATATCGCACACGTCGAGCCCGGGGTTGGTTGGTGTCTCCAGCCACACCAGTTTCACACGACCGCTGTGCGCGCGCACGGCATCCACAAGCGCCGTGCCGCTGGTGGGAGCCTGCACCACCTGCACGCCCTGCGCGGCCACCCACCCGCCGGCGAATTCCTGCGTGGCCAGCACCCGCGTGGTGTAGTACGACTCCTCGGGCATGATGAGCAGACTGCCTGGCGTCAGCAGGGTGGCCAATACGGCGCTGCTGGCGGCCATGCCGCTCGGGAACAGCACACAGGGGCCGCCCTCGAGCTCAGCGAGCGCCTGCTCGTAGGCCGACCACGTGGGGTTGTCGAAGCGTCCGTACGTGAACGCCGACTGCGAAGGATCGCCAGGCGCGTGAAACGGCGCGGCGAACACGGGGCCGGGCATGTACGGCGCGCCCGCGGTGGCCTTCGGCAAACCCGCGCGCACGACCCGCGTGGCGTCCTGCCACGCGCGCGACGTCACGGCGTGGGCTCCGGATAGCGCGTCTCGTCGAGTGGCTGCGCCTCGTCGATGAGCATGACGGGAATGCCGTCGTCAACGCGATACATCACGCGACAGTTGCGGCACACCAGGACTTCGTCGGGGCTCGTGAAGTGCGACAGACTGCCCTTGCACTGCGGGCAGACCAGAATCGCGAGCAGCTCGGGAGCAAGACTCATGAGACGAGCGGGTGAATGGAAAGATCAGGGCGGCGGCGTGTCACGGTGGTGACCACGGTGCGAGGACGGTGTTGCGCTGACCGCGCTACGGCGAAGGACGGTGATAGCGCGGCGCCGACTCGGTAAAGGCCAGCCTCGGACCACCGAGCAACTCCACACAGTAGGGCATGGCCGACCAGATGGCACCCAGGCACTCGGCAATGGCCCCGGGCTTGCCCGGCAGGTTGATGATGAGCGACGAGCCGCGTGTGCCGGCCAACTGGCGGGACAGGATGGCCGTGGGCACCGAACGCAGCGACACCGCGCGCATCTGCTCGCCAAAGCCTGGCAGCACCCGATCGCACACCGCCATCGTGGCCTCGGGCGTTACGTCGCGCGGCGCGGGGCCGGTGCCCCCGGTGGTCACGATGATGGGGCAGCGCTGCACATCAGCCAGTTCCACCAGCGCCGCTTCAATGCGCGGCTGCTCATCGGGCACCAGGCGATACTCGGCGCGCCACGGCGTCGCCAGCCATTGCGTGAACACCTCGCGAATGGCGGGACCTGACAGGTCTTCGTACACACCCGAAGTGGCGCGGTCCGAGACGGTCACAATGCCGATGGGCAGCAGGCTGGACTCCATGCCTGCAATCTAGCGCCATCGGCGGCGCCGTCACCCGTTGCTCAGCGTGGCCCGCGTAGCTCAGCGTGCCGCGTCGAGGGCCATGCGCGTGGCGCGACGGGTCGCGGCAGTCAGCGGATCGTCGGCCGACCAGTATTGCAGCAGCAATCGCCGACTGGCGGCGGCGGCCTCGCGCTGCCCCAGTCGCTCCTCCAGTTCGGCGCGACGCGGCAGCGAGCGCACGTACATGGCCAGACCGGGCTCCACGGTCCCCATGTTGAACGCCCGGGGGTCCATCGCCTGCCAGTGCGCCAACGCCTCGCCGGGTTCACCGAGCGCCAACAGGACCTCGACTCGCTGCAGGGTGCGGAGGCCTGCCAGGCCAAAGTTGCTGTAACGCACCCGCGACACGTCGCTGAAGCTTTGCCGGATTCTGCGCGCGGCGACCGTGTCTCCACGTTGCAGCGCCATGGCCGCCCGAACCTCGGGGTAGGCCGTGGTATCGGGCTGGCTCTTGAGCAGCAGCGCGGCGTGCACCGTGTCCTGGGTGAGCATATAAGCCGCCAGCGCCGGTCCCTGATACAGTTGATTCTCGATTTGCCGGTATGACGCGATCTGTTTCGTGACCTGCGCCAGCGACCGCCGCTGTGCCGCGTCGAGCGGCTCGCCCATGCCCGCGCGGAGCAGGGTGTGCCACCAGGGCAGCAGCGTGTCCATGAGTGTGACTGGCTTTTTGAGGTCACCACGCCACGCGGCCATGACACGCGCCAGCAGCTCGCTATCGCCCAGCCCCGCCGCGGACGACGCCGCGATGCCCATGACCCAGTGCCTGTTGCCACGGGCGCCAGGTGACCACGACAGGCCTTGCGACAGAGCGGCCTGCAGGTGCGCGCGGGCACTGTCACTGCTCCGCGATGGCGACACGGACAGGAAGTCGAAGAAGCTGGCGCGCAGGGCGATGCCCTCCGACGGGGTCACGCCCAGTTGCCGCGCGGCCTCGCGCATGACGAGGGCCGCCGAGTCCGGTCGTCCGACCATGGCAAGCGCCTCGCCCACCGCGGCCCATGCGTGCAGCGCATGCGGGTCGACATTGCGCCATTGTGTGGCCACGCTGAGCTGCTGCCGGGCACTGGCCTGTTGCGCCGCGCTGCGCCGCGCCGTGTCGGGGAGCTGGCTGTCCGCGAGCACTCGTCCATCCACCATGTACCACCGTGTCGCACGCTGCGCGAACTGTCGGTGCAGTTCGACCAGATGGGAATAGGCGAGATGAAACGATGGATCGAGCTGCAGCGCGCGTTCGAAGCCCATCTTGGCGCTCGTCATGAGCGAGGCGAAGCCCGACGCGTTCTGTGTGCCGTAGTGCCATTGCCCATCGGCGAGACCGTACCACGCATCGGCCGAGGTGGAATCGAGGGCCACGGCCTGGCTGTAGGCGGCGATGGCCGCGCGAAAATCGCTGTCCTTCTGCGCCTGCTCGCGGCCGGTGAGTGCAGACCACAACCAGCGATGCGCCTCGACCAGGTGACGGTCGCGAGGAGGGAGCCGCGCGGCGTAGCGCACCGCGATCTCAGCGCTGGACGGTGAGGAATCGGTGAGACCGTTCCAGCCGCGCGTGATGCCACGCTTGTACCACGCGAGTGCGAAGGTGCTGTCCAGTACCACCGCGTCGCTGAACGCCGAGTCGGCTCGCAGCAGCTCCCAGCGATTGAGCGCCCGCAATCCCTCGAGGTAGCGACGATAGGCCGCCAGATTGGTGGTGGTCGCTGCCGTGAGCGAAACGGGCGTGGCCCCGCTGGGCAGTTCGAGCAGTGAGGTGGCGAGTTGATCGAAGGCGCGGCGCGGATCGTCACCACGCGCCAGCGTGACCTGGGCGGTGCGCGGCGTACTCTGGCGACCGACATAGTGCCGCGCCACGACGACCAGCGAGTCACCAATGGGTGAGATCTGACCCAGCACAAACGCGCCGGCATGCACCGTGGCCGCCAGATCCTGTGCCTGCGACAGACTTACCCGCACGTCACTCAGTTGTCGCTCAGCCAGCACGTCGAGCGTGCGTTCATAGTCGGTGACTTCGAGATCACGCCACTGACTGAGCGAGAGGGTCAGCATGTTGACCGCGCCTTCCCGCAGCCAGGCGAGATCCGCTTGTCCGGCGGGCACGTCGAAGGGCAGCACCAGCAGACCACGCGCCGGCGCGGACGCGGACGCTGTGCGCCACCACATCGCCGCGCCGGTGGCGCAAACCAGAACCACGGCGAGCGCCGCCAGGACTTGCCGATTGCGTGTGCTGCGCCGATGCGTGCCATCGCGCTGCGTACTATCGCGGCGGTCGCCATCACGTCGCATGGCACGGAGTCGCTGACTCACCGGATCACTGCCGCTTTCACTGCCGCCCACACTGTCGGACTCACGCGAATCCACGGCGCGCCGCAGCACCTTGCGCATGCTGCGGGCGTCCGGCCATCGGGCACTTACGTCCTTGGCCAGTGCGCCATCGATGGCGTCCGCATAGGCCTCGGCAAGCGCGGCCTCACCCGCGTCGGCATCGGGCGTCGACGCCTCAGCAGTCAGGGCATCACGCAGGGGAGGTGCGGCAGTGGTGAGCTGTTCCACCAGCATGGCCGCCGGATGCGCGGCCTTCACTACGGGTCTGCCGGTCACCAGTTCGTAACCCACGAGCGCCAGCGAATAGAGATCACTGCGCCCGTCGAGTGTCCCCACCCCGTCGATCTGCTCGGGACTCATGTATCGTGGCGAGCCCACAATGAAGCCGGTGCCGGTGTGATGACTGGGCTGCGCGAGCGCACGCGCCACACCAAAATCGGCGAGCAATACGCGTCCCGTTTCGCGTTCCACCAGAATATTCTCGGGCTTCACATCGCGGTGCACGACGTCGCGGCGGTGCGCGGCTTCAAGCGCGCTGGCCAGATCACTCACCATTTCGAGGGCCCGCTCCACCGGAACCGGTCCCGTGCGGGTGATCAGCTCGCGCAGCGATTCCCCATCCACATACTCCATGGCAAACCAGAGAATGCCCTCGGCTTCTCCGGCCGCAAACACCGACACGATGTTGGGATGACGCAGGGCGGCCACCACCCGCGCTTCCTGCAGGAATCGCTCGCGCGCGGCGCGTCCGCCCAGATGATCGGCGCGAATGACCTTGATGGCGACATCACGCTGCAGGGTATCGTCGTGGCCGAGATACACCGTGCCCATGCCGCCTTCACCAAGCACGTCGCGCACACTGTAGCGACCAGCGAGGGCCGCGCGTACGCGCGCGATATCCGATGACGCCTCGTCAGGCTCGTGCTGCTCGTGGGCTTCGGCGGGGCCTGACGTGGTCATGCGCAAACGGCGAGAGAACGGGGAGACTCCAAGGTCGCCCAATTCTCGGCCGCCGCGCCGGCCCTACCAGTGCTTCGTGACCGACTGCCGCTGCACGCGGACCAACGGCCGGGCGGCCGCCGTGACTGACGGCCGGCCCGGGACCGATGGCTGTGTCAAGCCACTCAGCGCGCGGTCATGCCCGGGCACTGGTCGGCGCCCACGGCGTCGGCCTTGCCATAACTCGAACGCAGCACCTGCGCGGGCTTGCCGTCACGGGCCGGTACGACGGTGAACATCGTCGCGTAGCTCGCGTCACAGATGTCGGGCAGCTTGGGACCGCCGAGGGCATTGACGATGGCCGGCACGGTATTGGAGTGCCCAACCACGAGCACCACGCCACTCGCCTTCATGACCGCATCGGCCACGTTCTTCACGTGCGGCCCCTGCAGCGGGATGACCGTGGGCGTCACACCCACTCGCTTGGCCACCACCGCGGCCGTCTCCGGCGTGCGCTTGGTGGCCGACACCACGATGGTGCTAGGCGACAAATGTGCGAGCGCGCTGTCGAGCGCGTGGGCGCGGGCCACGCCCGCCTCGCTCAGCGAAGGATCGTTGGCGGGTGTGGGCTGCTTCTCGCCATGACGTACCACAATCACCAACGAGGGCTGCGCCTCGGCCGCATTGGGCGCAAGCGTGACAGTGGCCGTGAACAACGCGGCCAGGCCAGCGAACATCTTCAGGCAACGTGCAGGAACGAGGGCCATGGCATCCTCAAGGATGGGTGGGGTCAGGCGCTGGTGACGTATGAAGCGCCGTTCAGTTCGGAGATGGAATGTACCCGCCAAACGGTTGAGCGTGCGGACGTGGAACTTGCGCCGTATGTTCGGCGACATCCCCTCCCGGAGCCCGCATGCGGTCCCCCTCGTCCGTGTCCGTCGCTGTGGTGGCCGTGGCCACTGCCGTGTTTGCCACACAAGTCTCGCGCGCCACGCCACCCCTGGTGGCGCAGGATGCGGTGCCCACGTTTGCGAAAGACGTGGCACCCATTCTGTACCGCAACTGTGTGTCCTGTCATCGTCCCGGGGGACTTGGCCCCTTCTCGCTGCTCGACTACGACAGCGCGCGTGCCAATGTGGACGACGTGGCCAGCGCGGTGGCCGATGGCTACATGCCGCCCTGGCACGCTGACGGGCCGCGCGAGGTGTTCAGCAACGATCGTCGCTTGACGGAGCTCGAGAAGTCCGTCATTGCGCGTTGGGCCAAGGGCGGCGCGCGCCCCGGCAATCTCAAGCAGTTGCCGCCGCGGCCCAGCTTTGCCACTGGTTGGGAGCTGGGTACGCCGGATGCCGTGGTGGAGATGCCCGAATCGTTCACGGTACCGGCCAGCGGCACGGTGGACTATCAGTACTTCGAGATTCCCACGGGCTTCACGGAAGACAAGTGGGTGACGGCCATCGAGTTCATGCCGGGAGCGCGGGAAGTCGTGCACCATGTGCTCGTGTACGCCAAGGTGCCCGCGCCCTCGGCACCTGTGGTGAACACGGCGGGTGCGGCGCCCTCGCGCCCCGCCGCTGCGCCTGCTTCGAGGCCGCGTCCACTGTTCGAGAACAAGGCCGAATACGAAACACCACCGGATCCGCCGCGTCAGCCCGGCGACAAGCATCCGCCGCCACGTCAGCTCGGTCAGCTCATTGGTGGGACCGCGCCCGGCACGAACGCGATGTACATGCCGGAAGGCACGGCCATTCGCCTGCGTGCCGGAACCGTGATCACGTTCCAGATGCACTACACGGCGCACGGGCACGAGATGAGTGATCGCACGAAGATCGGCTTCCGCTTTGCCAAGGCGCCGCCGCGCGAAGAGATGCGCATGAGCGCCTTCATCAACGGCCAGTTCACCCTGCCCGCCGGGGCGAAGGATGTGCCGGTGCGCACGGAACTCGAGCCCACGGACACCGTGCAGATTTACGGGCTGCTGCCGCACACACATCTGCGCGGCACGCGCTGGAAGTACGAGCTGCGCTTACCCGATGGCAGCACCCAGCCCGTGCTCGACATTCCGCGCTACGACTTCAACTGGCAGACGTACTATTTCTTCAACAAGCCACTCACCATTCCGCCCGGCGCGAAACTCGTGAGCACGGCGTGGTACGACAACTCCGCGTCCAACAAGCACAACCCCGACGCCACGAAGGATGTGCGCTGGGGCGACCAGACCTGGGAGGAGATGCAGTACACGGCGTTCCTGTATACCGTGCCCTCCCGCCGCTCCCGGTAGTTCCGCTCCCGCCGTCTCGCGTGCAGTCCCTTCCCGCCCCTCTCCTTACGCCGTCCACCTTACGCAGTTCGTTCGTTCTCCAGTAGCACACGCTTTCTCTCCAACCCCCATCGATAGCCCCCCAACCCTCCATCCGCCCGCAGCGCGCGGTGACACGGCACCAGCACCGCAATCCGGTTGGCGCCACAGGCACTGCCCACCGCGCGTACCGCGTCCGGATGCCCGATTTCCTCGGCGATCTCACCGTAGCTCACCACGCGCCCCGGCTTCACGCTCAGCAGAAAGCGCCACACCTTGATCTGAAACGCCGTGCCGCGCAGATCGAGCGGCAGCGCCGGACTTGGGGCGCGGTCCAGCACGTGTGCCTGCAGCGCGTCCATCCAGGCGTCGAGCGGTTCGCGCGCGGCCTCTGACGCGGGCACCAGCTCCGCGCGCGGGAACTGCGCGCTCAGGCGCGCCACGAGCTCCGCGCCGTCATCGCCGAACTCCACCTGACACACACCGCGCGCCGTGGCGGCCATGAGCAGCGCACCGAAGGCCGTGTCACGCACGGCATAGGTGATGACTTCACCCGCACCACCGGCGCGATACGCCTGCGGTGTCATGCCCAGCCCGCCGGTCACTTGCTCGTAGACGCGGCTGGTGCTGCCATAGCCGGACTCGAAGGTGGCATCGAGCACCGAATGTCCCTCCCGCAGCTTCGTCTTGAAGTGCGTGAGACGCTGCGCCGACTGATAGGCCTTGGGACTCACCCCCATCACGCGCACAAACTCCCGCTGCAGGTGTGACGGACTCATCGCCGCCTCGCGGGCCAGCCGCGACAGGGGCAAGGGCTCATCTGCGTGCGCGGCAATGAACGCGGCCAGGCGTTCCATGCGCGCGACCAACTCGGGAGTTGGCTCAGTGCTCGGGGCGGGCAAAACGGGGCGGTTGGGCATGGATGTCCTCGGGAAATGTGCAGGGAACCTGCACACAAACCAATTGTATGCCCGAGCTGGCAGCACTCCGATTCTTGCGGGATTGCGCGGCAGCCCGCAGATCCTTGGTATGTCCACTCCCCGCCGCACCCGCCTCAGCCTCCCCGCACAGCTCCGTGCCACCGCCCTGTACCTGAGTCTGACAGCCGTGGCCGCAGCGCCAGACGTATCGGCTCAGTCCAGCGTCGCCCCACCCGCCGCCTTTCGCGACCCCAACCGGCTCGCCACGCTGCGCCGTGCCATGCCGGCCGTGGACAGCGTCATGCGTCGCTTCATGGCGCAGAGCCGCGTGCCCGGTATCGCCTATGGTGTGGTGGTAGACGGACAACTGCTGCATGTGGCCGCGCACGGTCTGCGCGATGTGCCGCGCAACGCTACCGTGGACACGAGCACGGTGTTTCGCATTGCGAGCATGACCAAGAGCTTTACGGCGCTCGCCATTCTGCAGTTGCGTGATGCAGGCAAGCTGGCGCTCGACGAGCCGGCCGAGCGCTATGTGCCCGAGCTGAAGTTGCTCAAGTATCCCACCAGCGATGCGCCGCGCATTACCGTGCGGCATCTGCTCACCCACGCTGCGGGCTTTCCCGAGGACAATCCCTGGGGCGACCAGCAGTTGTCGGCCAGTGAAGCGGATCTGTCGCGCATGATGCGCGCGGGCATTCCGTTCTCGAATGTGCCTGGCGTGGCCTATGAGTACAGCAATTTCGGCTTTGCCATCCTCGGCCGCATTGTGGTGAACGTGAGCGGCAAACCCTACGCGCGCTATCTGCGCGAGCACATCCTGCAGCCGCTGGGCATGACGTCCACCACCATGGAGTCGGCCGAGGTGCCAGAATCACGGCGCGCACATGGATATCGACTGCAGGACGGCCAATGGCTGGAGGAACCAGCGCTGCCCGACGGATCCTTCGGCGCCATGGGTGGCATGCTCACGTCCAGTGCCGACCTCTCGCGCTGGGTGGCGCTCATGCTGAGTGCATGGCCGCCGCGCGACGACGAGGAGTCACCGGTACTCAAGCGTTCCTCGTTGCGCGAGATGCAGCAGGTGTGGCGTAACGCGCCGGCCTCGGCCTCGCTCAGCAACGGCAGCCTGTCACTCAACAGTGGCGGCTATGCCTATGGCCTGCGCGTTTCGCAGAACTGCCTCTTCAACCACATCGTGGCACACTCGGGTGGTCTGCCCGGCTACGGCTCACAAATGCGCTGGCTGCCGGAACACGGCGTGGGCATCATTGCGCTGGGCAATCTCACCTACACCGGCTGGGGTGGGCCCATCGATCAGGCGCTCGAGGTGTTGCAGCGTGCCGGAGCGCTCGAACCGCGCGTGGTGCAGCCCGCGCCCGTGCTGACCGCCATGCAGCAGCAGGTGACGCGACTTGTGCAGCGCTGGGACACGGCGCTGGCCGACAGCATCGCGGCCATGAATCTCTATCGCGACGAAAGCGCCCCACGTCGTGCCGCACAGATTGCGAAACTGGTGGACGCGGCCGGAGGCCAGTGCGAGCCCGAGGGCGAGATCCTGGCGGAGAATGCTCTGCGTGGTGTGTGGAAGCTGCGTTGCGCCAACGGGGCGCTGCGCGTGGGCATCACGCTCGCGCCCACGGTGCCGGCGCGCGTGCAACAACTCACCGTCACCAGCATGCCGCGAGACGGCAGCGTACGCTTTGCTCCAAGCTGCCGTCAGTGAGCGTACACCAGCCTGTTCAGTCGTCTCGTAGGCCCAGACCACCGACCGGCTCCATCTCGAACCGCTCGCCAAACCCGGCAATGAGGGGCATGGCGCGCTGGATGACGGCGCGCACCTCGGGGATCTGCAGCGAGGCCGCGTGAGAGGCCTTGCTGGTCCAGACCTCGGTTACCCAAATGGCGTCGGCGTTCTCCACGTCACGCCCCACGACATAACTGCGGCAACCCGGCATGTCCGATGACGCCTCCAGCATCAACGCAATCAGCGCGTCACGCTGTCCCGGCTTGGCGATCATCTTGCCCATCAGTCCGTACATGGTTTGCATCTCCATCGGTTCTGGTTTCGGATCTTCCAGGATTGTAGTGGGTTCCACCCAATCCGCGACAAAGAGGTAGACAAGAACTGTAGTGCTCTGCGAACTCTGCGCCCTCGTTTCCTCTGCGTGAGCTGTTGACGGTCCGGCCGCGGCACCGGCACTCGTTGCATCCGAGAGTTGGCTAGCTGCTCATGCACAGAAGAGGACGAAAGGAGGGCGCAGAGAGAAGCCGTCTGGGTCAAACTGCCTTGTCGCGGATGACGCGGATTGGGCGGAAACCACACGGATCAGAAATGAGGATCCATCAAGAACAGTGACGATGCCCCGGTTTAGTGGACACCGGGGTAAATCAGCGCTCGCGAGGAACAACGCGAACACGCGCCGCTTGACGGAGCCCACTACAAGCTCGTAAGAGCCCCCTTCCTTATCCGTGTGGCTTCCGCCCAATCCGCGTCATCCGCGACAAGGCAGGTAGACAGCAACTGCAGTGCTTTGCGATCACGTGCCGTTCATTTGCGTGAGCTGTTGACGGTCCGGCCGCGGCAGCCCGCCCTGCACCAGCGTGCGATCGCGTGACACCCAAGCCAACTGCGCAAGAATGGCCGCCCCGGTGCCCACCAGCAGCCACTCGATGCGCACCACTTCGGCCAGGGGACCGAACAGCAGCATGCCGAGGGGCATCATGGAGGTTTGCAGCATGCTGAACACGCCCATCACGCGCCCCAGCATTTCGGGCTCCGATTGCTCCTGCACCAGCACCATGGCGGCAGTGTTGTAGAAGGGCAGCGCCACCCCGAACACGCCCATGGGCACCAGATAGACCCAGAAGTTGGGCATGAAACCCAGGAGCAGCGTGCAGGTGCCCATGATGGCCGTCGCCAGAAACATGGTGTGCACGCGATTGCTGAAGCCGCCCCACGACGAAATGACCGCGCCGCCGATCATCATGCCCACCGAGAACACCATCTCGATGGCCGTAAGTCGCCACACTTCCGAACCAAAGCTCCGCGTGACCTGCAGCGGCGTGAGAAAGGCCGCCGGCGCAATGAGCACCAGCAGTACGCCGACGAACAGAAAGTAGGCGACAAAGAACGCATGCCCACGGATGTACGAGAACCCCGCGCGCAGATCGTCGAAGTACGAAACGGTGACCGGCCCGGCGGCCCGCTCGTGTGGCGGCACGTGAACCAGGAACGCCAGCAGCGCAATCGCCACCACGGCCGTGCACACGTCCAGCAGAAATACCCACTGCAGCGGCCACACCGACATGAGGAAGCCCGCCAGCACCGGCGCGCCGAAGAACGTGGCCGACTGAATGGTGCTGGAAATGCCATTCACCCGCGTCAGTTGATCGGCCGGCACAAACTGCGGCAGAAAAGCCCCGACGGCCGGCATCTGAATGGCCTGACCCACCGCGCGCACGGCGGCCGTGATCATGATGAGCGTGAGCGACTGTCCGCCGGTCTGCAGCACCAAGGCCAGCAGCAAGGTCACGAGCGCAATGCTGCCGTCGGAGATCATCAGCAGGCGCTTGCGGTCCAGGCGATCGGCCCACACACCGGCGAACGGCGACACCAGAAACGCCGGTACAAAGCCGCACAGAATGTACACGGTCATGAGCACGCCCGACTTGGTCGTCAGGGTGACGTGCCACATGAGCGCGTATTGCACCAGCGCGGTGCCGAACAACGACAGCGCCTGGCTGGTGAGGAAAATGGCGGTGGTGCGCTTCCAGGACATTGCAGGCCGGATGGCAGAGTGAACCCGCAGCTACAACACCGGCGCCCGCCACTCCGGAATCCAGGCGTCAGTCAAGGAACAGCGTTGGTCGGGGGAGAACGGTATGACCAGTTCCGCGAACCCGCCACCCACACCGAAACGCACATCACTGAGAACTACCGTACCGTCGCCACGCTCCTGCCACGCGGGCGCCCGCATGAAACGCAGCGCGGCGGCAAACTCGCAGCGCTCGGCGGCCAGTCCCAGCATATCGCTCATGGGCTTGAGCCAGCTCGTGCGCCACTGCACGGCTGTGGTGCTGGCAAACGGGATCACCGTCGTGGCCTCGGGCAGTGCCTTGAGTACGTCACCACCCAAGCGACTCGAGACAGGATAGTTGGCCGCGCATGACGCCGGCGTGCGCCCCGACCACGCCCACGGGGCCACGAGCACGGTGGTCAGGCGGTGAAACTGCCCGTCATTCGTGACCGCCATGCCAGCCCAGCAGGTCGGATCACCGGGCGCAGGATTGAGAATCACGTCCCGCACCAGGTCCGCACCCTCCGCCGACGCGCTGGCACGCACCAGCGCTTCAGCTTTGCTGGACGCCAGCGTAAACGTCAGGGTGACCAGCACCCAGGCCACCAGTCCGCTGGCCACGCGTCGCGTGGGAGTCCAGAACCGTTGCGCCACCAGCCAGAGCACAGCAAACACGGTGAGCAACACCGCAACCGGCCGCACCACCTGACCCAGCCCCCAGCTTGCCGCGAGAATGACAACGAGCAACACCCCGAGCAGCACCGGGGCCCAGCGACTGCGCCGCGCGAACATCACGGCCGGAATGGCAACGACCCAGAGCCAGGGCTCCACAATGAACACCGCGTCGCCGTAGTACCAGCGATTGTCGAATGGCCAGAACGGATGCACACCGTAACTGTTGGTCCAGTCGAGCAGGATATGCGACAGCGTGCCGAGCAACGCCAACAGCAGCAAGGGCCGCGAGCCGTCTCGCGTGAGCCAGGTTCGTTCGTCCTCACTGGCACCACGTTTCAGCCACCACTGCGCCACCAGCCACAACAGCAGCGCACCCACTACTGCCCACACGATGGTGTGCGTGTGTCCACGGTGATGCAGCAGATAGCCCAGCTTGCCCATGCCAAGCACGGAGCCGGAGTATACAAGGTCGCTGTCCGGCAACTCGGCAGCCACAATGCCGAGCACCGACGCCACGGCAGCAAATTTGTGCGGCACTCGGCCGGGATGACGTGATGACACCCACGTCGTAGTGGCGTCGGCCAGCAGCATTCCGGCCAGCGCATGCGTTACGTTATCCACGACAGCTTTACTCGCCGATTCGCACGAAAGTGTCAAGTCGCCGACCGGGTTTGGTCTGGCCCGCCCACCGTCTGCCGTCAGTCTGCTGCCAATGGCTCCTGATCTCGAACCGCATCGCCCGCGACTCACGGCACACTGCTACCGCATGCTCGGCTCGCTTACCGACGCCGAAGACGCGGTGCAGGAGACCCTGCTCCGGGCCTGGAAGGCACGCGAGGCGTTCGATGGACGGGCGGCCGTCTCCACCTGGCTGCACCGCATTGCCACCAACGTGTGCCTGGACGCGCTGAGTGGGCGCTCACCGCGCTATCGGCCCATCGACATGGGCCCGGCCGGTACCACTGCCGACGAATTGCGTACACGTGAACGCACGCACTGGCTCGAGCCCGTCCCGGATCTGGCCGCCATCGCCGCCGACGACGATCCGCACGAGCAGGCGGTGCAGCGCGAAGGCATCCGTCTCGCGTTCGTGGCGGCGCTGCAATACCTGCCGCCACGTCAGCGGGCGGCGCTGCTGCTCATGCAGGTACTGAACTGGTCGGCCGCCGAGGTGGCGGAGTGTCTCGACATGACCGTCGCCGCGGTCAACAGCGCCGTGCAGCGTGCGCGGGCCACGCTGGCGGAACGCCGTGAGGACGCCACGCTCGATCGCATTGCGGCGCTCGCGTCGGCTGAGCATGGCCGCAGTGTCGTGACCACACTGTCGGCAGACCAGCACCAGCTCGTGCAGCAGTTCGTGGAGGCCTTCGAGGCCTACGACATCACGCGATTCATTCAATTGCTGCGTGATGACGTGACGCTCTGCATGCCGCCCATTGATCTCTGGCTTCAGGGGCCCCAGAACGTGGGCGAGTGGATGCTCGGCCGCGGCATTGGCTGCCGCGGCTCGGTGCTTCGTCCGGTCGCGGCCTGTGGCCAGGTGGCCTTTGCGCAGTACAAGCACGGCGGGGCAGACCCGTGGGCGCTGGTCGTGCTGGATTTGGACGGTGACCGCATCAGCGGCCTCACCTACTTCCTCGACACCGAAACGCTGTTCCCGCGCTTCCGGGTACCACTCCGGCTCGAGGCCAACGAGGGCCAGATCGTCGAGCGATGAATTCCGCGGGGCCCGGGTGTCCAAGCTCCAGCAACATCCCGAGTCTGTCCACCACCAACGGAGTGTGCCCTGTGCCCCGCATGATCTTTCCCAACATGGCCGTGGCCGACGTCGAGCGCGCCAAGCAGTTCTTCTCCGCGCTCGGCTTCAGCTTCAACCCGCAGTTCACGGACCACAATGCGGCCTGCATGGTGGTCAATGAGTTGGCCTGCGTCATGCTGCTGAAGGCGGAGTTCTTCCGCACCTTCACCACGCGCACGCCAGTCGACACACGCACACACCTCGAGTCGCTCATTGCCATCGAGCTCGAGAGCCGCGACGCAGTCGACGCCATGGTGAAGACCGCGTTGGCCAACGGCGGACAATCAGCCATGCCCCCGCAGGATCACGGGTTCATGTATCAGCACAGCTTTCTCGATCCCGACGGCCATCAGTGGGAGCCGTTTTATATGGATCCGTCGCATGTGCAGCCCATGAGCTGACCGCCGGCTCGACACAGGCTGGCGGACCAGAGTCTCGTCAGGCTGTGTTGAGCACCGCCAGCAAGGTGTCGTGCAGCTCCTGCTTCCCCATGGGTTTCTGCAGCACGGCGGCGGCTCCGTCGAGCGTGGCGTCTGCCGGCACATGACCGGACATCACCACGACCGGCACGTGCGGCGCGATCGCGCGGAGTTGCGGCAAGGCCTCCGTGCCCGACATCCCGGGCATGGACAGGTCCAGCATGATGACACGCAGGTTGTCGATGCCCGCGCGCAGCTGCGCGAGGGCATCGGCGCCCCCGCTGGCCAGTACGGCACGCATCCCGCAATGCGAGAGTTGACGCGCCAGCGCCGTGCGCACCATGGGCTCATCGTCCACCACCAGCGCCGTGCCGTCGAGTGATCGCGGCGTGATGCCGACCTTCGGCGCGGGCGTGTGCGACATGGCCGCCTGACGCGGCAGCACGATATGAAATGTGGTGCCCTCTCCAGGCACGGATTCCACACGCCAGGTCCCGCCTGCTTCGCCGATGGCGTGTAGCACCGACGCCAAGCCAAGCCCTGTTCCGCGCCCCGGCGCCTTGGTGGTGAAGAACGGCTCACCGATGCGGCGTTGCACCTCGTCAGTCATGCCAACGCCGTTGTCGCGGATGCTGAGTTGCACCTCTTTATCGCCCACCGCAACGAGCGACAGGTGCAGTGCCGGTGATCGCACACCCTGCACCGCGTCGCGGGCATTGAGCAGCAGGTTGAGCACGAGCTGCTGCACGGTGCTCACGGAGCCCAGAACCGGCGCGTGATCCACCGCAATGTCATCGTCGAGCGCGATGCCGCGATCAAAAGTCTGCCGGCAGATGTGCAGCGCTTCGCGCGCGATGGCCACGAGATCAACGGTACTGTTCGTTTCGGTTTGCTCGGCGCGGCCGAGGGCCAGCATGCGCCGCACGAGATCGGCCGCATTGAGGGCGGCGCGTTCTGCGTCGTCCAGATGCGCCGCCGCGTCGCCCTGCACGTCCTCACGGGCCAACTGAATGTTGGGCAGGATGACGGCGAGCATGTTGTTGAAGTTGTGCGCGATACCGCCGGCCATGTCGGCCATGGCTTCGCGGCGCTGTGTGCGGCGCAGCGCGTCGGCCAGTCGATGTTGTGCCGTGACGTCGAGCATCACGCCCGTGAACAGCAGTCCCTCGGCCGTTTCCGTGGGCAAACCGTAAATGCGAATCCACTGCTCACCCCGTTCGGGATGATCCGCGCGGCACTCGATGTCCACCGCGCTGCGTGTCTCGACGGCGTGGCGGATGGCCCGCTGCAGGCGCGGAAACCCGTCGTCCGCAAAGATGGCTGGCATGCGCTGGAGTGAGCCCACCAGCTCCGATGCGGCGATGCCAAACAGTTCCTGAGCCTGGCCCGCCACGAAGGTCATGCGGCCCGCGGGTGAACCGTCGGCCAGATATTGATACACCACACCTGGCACGGCATCGAGCACACGCTGCACCTGCTGACGCGACTGCTGCAACGCCACGATGGCGTCGCGTTCAGCGGTGATGTCGGCAAACGTGGCCACGACGCCGTGCAGGGCATCCGAGCCGGGCTGACGCAGCGGATCGGCACGCACCTCGAGCCAGGCCCGCTCCCCATTGCCGCGGCGCACACCCAGCACGCGCTGTGTGGGCAGGCCGGTGCGCGCGGTCACCTCCCTGGGCACGGAGTCCGGGGCGACGGGCACCCCATCTTCGTCGGTCAGCTGCCACCCAGGCGACATGGGTGTGCGGCCGGTCATTTCGTCGAGCGTGAGCCCCAGCACGCGTTCGGCGGACGGATTGGCGGACCGGATCCGCCCATCCATTTCGTGCACCACCACGCCCTCGGACATGGAGCGGATGACGGCCTGATACTCGGCTTCCTGCGAAAGAAAGGCCTGCTGGGTTGCGCTGACATCGCTGAACGTGATGTGCACGCGCTGCATTGCGCCGGCGGCATCGCACTCGGGAATGGCGGACACCTGGATCCACACGCGCTCCGTGCCGTCGCCCCGCCGCACACCCAGAATCCGATCGCGCACCGCCTTGCCGATGCGCAAGGCCGTCGGTCCCGGATGCTCATCGGGCGCAACGGGTGCGCCGTTCACGTCGATGACATCCCACAACTCATCGTTGGTACGCCGGGCCTGAAATTCGGAGGGTGACACGCCAAGCATGCTGGTGGCCTTGGCGTTGGCAAAGACGATGCGGTGTGTGGGGTCCTGCACGACCACGCCGACATCGACGTGTTGCAGGGTGGAGTACCAGTCGAGGACTGCCGAGCCCTCAGGCTCCATGGGTCATCCGGCGTGGGAGACGAAAAAGGGTGGCCCGCGGTGTTTGCGGGGCCACCCTACAATTCCATCGATCAACGAGCCGGTCAATTGCCCGCCTGGTCCGATTCAGCCGTTTGTGTCAGCGAGGATGGGCCAGTCCATACATCACCCGGAGGGCCGGATTGCGGACCTCATGCAGCCCCTTGGCGGTGAGCAACGAGGCGGCCGCCGTCAGCGCCAGCACGGCCAGTGCCTGCTTGGTGCGCCGGATAATGAGCTGTCGGCGACGCCGGCGACCATTGGACCGGGAACGCTCGAGCAGCTTCAGCCCCTTGGCCAGCGCCACGCGCCCGGCGTCAGGCATGGGCCGCATCAGCGGCCGCATTCCCTGGCGGAGGTCGGTGTTGGATGGCAGATCGAGGCGTGTCATATCGAAGGAGCGCAACGGCGTCGTTGAGTGTGCAGAGCCCTACGGCCACCAGCAGATGGGGTTTCGAGGCTCGCGTGGTCTACCCGGCTAGGCCTCCCATGTGTCACGTCGCTGCATGGTCACGCCAGCCAATAGATCCGCACTTTGGAAGCGGGAGAAGCGGAGGGCACATTTCGTTTCTGGGTGAGTCAGTCAAAACTAGGCAAGTTAGTTTTGCTTATCCCAGGACGGGGTTTGCTGAAATTTCTTGCAAAGCGTACATTGTTAGTTATGGCCTATCCTCGGCGAATCGAACCGGCGGCAATCCTGGATTTCTCGCTGCAAATTATTGATGAGAAAGGGTTTGCCGGATTATCCGCGAGAGCGTTGGCCGATCGGCTGGGAGTGAAGGCGGCATCGCTGTACCGCCACATGGCTACGTTCGACCAGCTCAAATTTCGGCTGGCAGAACTGGCTGCCACGCAGCTTGGCGAACAGTTGCAGCTTTCCCTGGATCGCCTACCCAACGGCTCACCCCCAGCCCGCCTCGCGGCACTGGCCTGGGCCTTTGTCTTGTGGGCCGAGCAGTTTCCGGGACGCTACGACGCTCTGGCGGCAGAGCCGAACTCGGGACCCGGTATGCAGGCGCTTCGCGCCCTGATTGCCAGTGCAGTCAGTCAATTGATCGGCCCTGACGGCGGCCGTGACGGCGGCCGTGACGGTGGCCGTGACGGCGGACCTGACGCCGTGGCCGCGTCACACCCTCTACTGGCGACGCACGCGGTGCTGGCCTTTCTGCACGGACACGTCATGCTCGGGCGCTGCGGTCTGGGGACGCCGTACGCGGGTCCGGATGGCTTCGAGCGTGGCCTGGTCGCGCTACTCCGCGGGCTGTAGCGGGCTCACCCGGGCTCTCGTGGGGTCTAGCGATTCACCCCGTGTCCGCGAAATCCCAGCCTCTCATTCACGGCGCGGCGCTGATCCGCCGACATGCGACTCCAACCCGCAATCTCGTCGAGGCTGCGCCCGCAGCCGAAGCAACGCTGGGCGCCATCCAACCGGCAGACCTTGATGCACGGCGATTCGACCGGGAACTCGGTCACTGAGGCGGAGGTTGGGCCGACGGACATGTCGTACAAATAGTCAGTGTTTGGTCACACGGGAACTAATGTGTGACTTTCCGGTAGGATGATGCGTTCTTCAGGTGAAGTGGTAACGCGCATCACAATGTGGCCAGCCATGCCACCCGCCGGATTCGGCGCGGGGGCGCGGACGCGGCCTGCCCGACTGATTGCAGTCCCAACCTTGCTCACACGATTTCCTTGCTCAACGGGCCGAGTTGGCATCCGCCGACTCGGCCCGTATTGCATTGCCCCCGCCTGTCCCCCTTCGCGCGACACCGGGGTATCCTGGGACATGCTCAGCTCAATGCGCATCCCGTGGGGTCCCTTGTCTGGCCCGTGGCGGCAGCTGCTGCCGGGAGGTGCCGTGCTCATCGGCCTGGGCCAGCCCGCATCGGTCCCGGCGCAGCCGCGTCCGGCCACGGCCTGTCACTTCGCCTCCCTGCAGCTCACGCCGGAGACGGCGGTGGCCGGCACGCTCGTTCGGCTCGCCTGGCCACGGAACGCCCTGCCGGACACCGCCACTCAAGCCACACTGGCCGGTGAGCGCCTGCACCTGCGGCCTGTTGGCGACTCGGTCGTCGCACTCGCCGCGGTCCCGATTGACTCGTCGCAGGGCATCACGCTCTCACTCACCTGCCGAGCCGCCGGCGGAGCGTTGTTCCAGGATAGCCTGCGCCTTCGCACGAGCGCCGGCACCTATCGCCTGGAGCGACTGCGGGTGGCGCCGCGTTTTGGTGCACAGCCCGACTCGGCGCTTGCGGCGCGACAGGCTGCAGAGGCGGCGCGTGCTGCGGCGGTATCGCGTGCGGCCCACGATACCCCGCGTCTGTTTGACAGGCCGTTTCGCGCACCGCGCCCTTCACGCGTTACCAGTGGCTTTGGCAGCGGCCGACAGTTCAATGGCACCGTCACCAGTCGCCACATGGGCACCGACTACGCCGGCGCCACGGGCGCGCCGGTGTACGCCGCCAACCGTGGGGTCGTGCGCCTCGTCGACCGCTTCTACCTGGGCGGCAACGTGGTCTACGTCGATCACGGCGAGGGGCTGGTAACGGCCTACCTGCACCTCAGCCGCGCCCGCGTGGCCGAAGGCGACACGGTCGCGCGGGGGCAACGCCTTGGAGATGTCGGCGCGACCGGCCGCGTGACCGGCCCGCACCTGCATTTCATCGCACGCTTTGGACAGATCACGGTAGATCCGAAGTCATTGATAGGGCGCGGCGCTCGCTGAAACACCCTCGCCCCCCGCTGCCAAAGCAACGGGGGGCGAGGTGTAACAGACCCTTGCGATGGCCTACTCGTTGTTGATCGTAAAGTTCACATCGTTGACCACCAGCACGTTGAGCTTCTCGCACCATCCATGAAGCCCCGTTCCAGTGATGGTCCAGCTATTGCCGACACGTGCAACATTGACCGAGTCAGATCCGGCGCCAACGTTGTTCACTCCGCCGCCGCCGAAAATGATGCGACCGCACGCGTCGTTTCGGTTGTACTGGCCGGGATTGAGAATGAGTCGCCGCTTGGCTGACGCGCCGTCCGTGATGGCTGCCGCCTGCGTCAGATTCACGAACATCCCCACTTGGCGAAACCCACTCGGATACACAATACCGGCGGTACGAGCACACTTCTTTGCATTGGCGTCGATGGAGAGCACGGCATCGTCGCTCTCACCGAAATAGACCTGACCGCTGACACCGCAGGTACCGGCAATGTAGCTGCCCTTGCCGTCACTGCTGAAACCGCTTGAGGTGGCGGAGATGGTCCACGAATAGGGGGTGGGCGCCGGCTTCGGCGCTCCCCGTGCGAACTGTGCATCCTGCACGTCTGGAGCCAGCGTCAGCGGTTCGGCACAGGCGCCAAGCAGGAGAGCCAGTAAGGGTGCGGCAGCGGCACGGCGAAGAAGGATGTGCATGGCTTTCTCATGAAATGAGGTTCAGGTACTGGTGGTTGGACGATTCGCAACCGCCGGCGAGGGAGTGCAGCATGCGAGACTCCCGTTACGCCAGCATTCCGATTCGCGTTATGTGGAGCGCATTGTTGGCCAACCGCACGATTGCACTCTTGAAGTCACCCGATTTCAGTCCTACACTCGCGACATGTTGAGATTGAACCTGCTCGGTGGATTGAGCCTCGAAGACACGACTGGGGCCATGCAACCTGTCCAGCAACGCAAGGCGTTGGCGCTGTTGGCGGTAATTGCCATGGCCCCTCACGCGGGCATCACGCGCGAGAAATTGCTGGGCTACTTCTGGCCTGATGCACCAGAAGCGAAAGGCAAGAATGCCCTGAGGCAGCGGTTGTTTGCTCTACGCCGAGAACTTGGACTCGCGGACCTCGTGCTGGGCACCCAGGAACTCCGGCTCAATCCTGATCGGATCGCCGTCGATGTTTGGGAGTTTCAACGCGAACTGGAGCAGGGAGCGATAGACCGGGCTCTGCAACTGTACGTCGGACCGTTTCTGGATGGCGTGTACTTCCTCGAAATGCCTGAGCTGGAGCGATGGGTAGATGACACGCGGACCGGTTTGCTCCATCAGGCCAGAAGCGCGGTTCGCCGTTCGGCAATGTCCGCAGCTCAGCAGGGCCAAACCGCCGCCGCGCTCTGGTTTTGGCAACACGCGGTGGCCTTGGACCCCACCGCAACCGACCTCATGGTCGAGGTGCTCCGGGCCCATGCCGCGGTGAACGACGTGCCAGGTGCCATCGTCCGGTTCCGACACTATCAGGAGCGGATGCAGCGGGAGCTTGAGCTCCCACCCGATCCGATGGTAGTACAGGTATTCGAGGAGATTCGGTCGTCACAGCCGCGGACCATCCCCTCTGAGAGGCCCACGGCGACGACAGTCGTTTCCGCTTCCGATCCTGAGCCGGAAGCCGACGTGCCGATTACTGCCCACGCATCACCCGTAAAAAGGGCTGTGCTACGGCGACGGGGCGTTCTCTGGTTTGGCATACCAATATTGGCGATCTGTGGCGCGTTCGTTGTGCAGCGCCGTGGAGTAGTGGCTCTCCCGCAGACCACCGCCACCCGCGTGCTCGTCAGCGACTTCACCGAGGGTGGCGCAGGAGGGACACCAGCAAGCCTGGCAATGCAGTTTCAAGGCGAGGTGGCGCGAACGCTCGCGCGCAGCGGCGCCGGTGACATCCTCGATGCTCGCCTGCTACTGTCTGCTGATCAACGTGAACTGGGTTTGATCCCGGCCGCAAAGGCACTAGGCGCGCGCTTTGTGGTCAATGGGTCCCTATCCCGTTCGGGCGACAGTGTCACGGCAAAGGCCGCGGTGCTCGACGGATACGATGGGACGATCATCGCAGTGCTGCCGCCCTCGCGGCAGCCGAGCAGCAGCATTGATTCGCTCGCGCATGAGGTGGCCAATCGCATCGCCGGTTCGCTGGCCATGTTGCAGGATCCGCTGTACCTCAACTCGACCGGGCCGCTGGCCGATCCACCCAATCTGACGGCATACCGTGAATACATGTCGGGCATTGGACTGGCCAGCCTGAATGACTTTCGCGGAGCAACGACGCGCTTCCTGACGGCGTACCGAGCAGACACGACGTTCGCGCACGCTGCGTTGTGGGCGCTCGAGGGCGATGTAGCGGACAGCACGCGGGTCTCGATCAAGTCGTCACTCGCAACCAGGCGTCTCGACATGGCGCCGATTGACCGGGCGCGTTTCGACTTTCGGATTGCCTACGACGATCGACGTTTGAATGAGGCGTTTCAGGCCGCTCAAGAGATGGTAAGTCTTGCGCCGAACTCCAATCATGCTTTGCACACGCTTGTTCTCATGGCACTCGAGTCGCGACGCGTCGATGAGGCCGCAGCAATCATGCGGCGTGTCGACACCGACTCGCCACGCGGCAACCACTGGGCATCATTCTTCGAGCTGGGAGCAACGGTCTTTGAGGTCGCCGGAGACCTCGACAACGCCCTGCGCTTTGCCTCCGCCTCAATGCGCGTACTCCCCGATCCCTTCATGTGTGGCAACGTCCTGCGCGTTCATGTGATCGCGGGACGTCGTTCCCGCGCTCTGCGCGACGCACACACCTGCGTACAACTTGGCGCACGCGACACTGCGCTCGCTCGCCTGGATGTCCATCACAACCTCGCGCGGGCGTTGGCCCTGACCGGTGAGCACAGAGTGGCCGACTCACTGCTTGAGAGTTCGGTAAGCATCGCTGAAGCCGCAGCTGCCCGCGGCGCTCTGGGGCCCCGTCGACTGGCCGAAGTGTATGCCGACGGCGGCCGTTTCGCCGACGCGGTGCGGCTGTACACTCAACAACTTGCAGTCTCGCCCGATGCACTGGTTCCCGCGCAGGCGGCGATTGCCGCCATCGCGGCCATGAAGGCCGGCGACAGTGTGCGCTACCGTCAGTTCACGGCGCTTGTTCATGGCTCCCCTCGCCCAAGACCACGTCACCTCTACACCGCGCACCTTGCCATGGCCGCTGGACTTCCCGACTCGGCACTTGCGTCACTGGCCCGATTCGCAAATGACGGCGGCTTGGTCATTCGTCAGCTGCATGGTGAGCCGCGTTTTGCGCCGATTAGAAACCGACCGGAATGGCGGGCGCTTTTCACGCCGATCTCCGACCGGTAAACACATCTCGCCCCCCGCTGCCAAAGCAACGGGGGGCGAGGTGTACCGGCAACACCGCATCGGCGGTGACGCCCAGCTTACATCATCGCGCCCTGCAGATCCTGCAGCGCCTTCTTGAGCAGATCCACTTTCTTGCTGTCGCAGCCGCGCGCGCCTTCCGCCGCGCTCACTGCCGCCTGCAGCGCCGTGTTGCGCGCCGCGCCGTTGGCCTTCTCAGCCGCCGCAATCTGCGAACGCAGCGTGCCCACCGCAGCCGCCGCGCAACCCTTGCGCTCGAGCTGATCGGTGTAGGCCTTGGCCAGCGGGAAGCTGGGCGGCCACACGATCTTGGGCTGCCCCTGCGCGTTGAGCTGGTCCCACTTCACCGTGTTGGCGGCGTCGATTTCGTTCTGCGTCACGTACTGGCTGGGCACGAGTTCCGCCACGTCGAGACCGCGCGCGATCTCCGAGCTCACGATCTTGCCATTGTACCAGTACACCGACCACGAACCGCCTGACACCATGCGCGTGCTGTCCACCGGACCACGGTCAAAGCTCGCGATCTCGAACGGCTTGGCCGGATCCGTCCAATCAAACACCGAGATGCCGCCCTGATACCAGGCCTGCACCATCACGTCACGACCCGGAATCGGAATCAGCGAGCCGTTGTGCGCCACGCAATTCTCGTTGGACGTCTGGTACGTGGGAATCTTGTAGTAGCTGCGGAACTTGAGCTTCTTGTCGACGATGTCGAAGATGGCGTTCGCACCCCACTCCATCTTGTCGCCGGCGCGGCACTTGGGCGCCGAGCCACCACCCCATTCGTCGCTGAACAGCATCTGCGTGCCATCGTTGTTGAACGTGGCCGAGTGCCAGTAGGCGAAGTTGGAGTCGGCCACGGCATCGAGGCGCACCGGGTTCACCGGGTTGCTGATGTCGAGCAAGAGACCATGGCCTTCGCACGCACCACCGGCCAGACCCAGCGCCGGATACACCGTGATGTCGTGGCACTGCGAGCGCTCACTCACGCTGCCCGTGGACGCGTTGCCGCCGGCCGGCGCGTTGGCGAACATGCGATTCACCGCCGGCTGCAGCAACGCACGCACGGCCGCGCTGTCGGCCGCATTCGGCGTGCTGGCGCCACGCGCGCGCACCACGCTGTCCATGAGCGGACGCACGATCTGGAAGGGCACCAGCATGTCGGCGCCGCTCTGCGGGTTGCGGGCAATGAAGCCGCCGTTGCGACGCGCGGTTTCGAGCTGCTGGGCCTGCGCGGCCTTGTCGGCATCCGAGAGGCCGTGACGCGGCGGCTCCTTGAGACCGGCAAAGATGTTGGCCCGTCCCACCACCGCGGCCTTGCTCGGATCGGCGAGGGGCACCTTGATGATCTCGATGCGCAGGCGCGACGAGTTGGGATCGTCGGCCGCCACATCGCCGGCGCAGCCAGCGAGTTCGGTGTTCGGGCGGATGCCCGCCGAACCCGACACGTAGATGTAAACGTTCTCGCGGTCCTTCGGATCTTCGAGCACCGTGTGCGTGTGCGACCCGCGGCAGGTCTGCACGTTCGCCACCAGCTTCGGTTCCTTGATATTGCTGATGTCGAAGACACGCACGCCACGCATGCGGTCCTTGCTCACCGCTTCCCGCACACCGCCCGGCTTGCAGTCGATGCGGCCGTTCTGCGCCTCGGCCGACATGAACATGAGGTTCTTGTACACCGACACGTCGTTCTGCGACGCGGGGCACTCGTAGGCCACCACCAGCTCCGGCTTGGCCGGATTGCTGATGTCCCACACCACCGGGCCGTTGTAGTTGCCTTGAATGACGTACTTGCCCGTGAAGGCCAGATCGGAGTTGGTGATGCCGAGGAAGCCCTTGGGCGACACGGCCTTGGCCAGCACCTTGAGATTCGACGAATACTCCGCCGCGTCGAACAACCCGGCCTTGAGGCTGTTGCGGGGATCGGAGGCCGGCGATGGCGCCTGATCAGGCTTCTTGCCCGAGGCGCAGGCGCTGAGCGCGAAGAGCGCGGCCGCCAGGGCGGCGCGGGTGGTGTACTGGGACATGCGACCCGTGAAGGTTGGAGGGTGGGAACCAGCGAACTACAGCTACGGCGCGCGGAATGAGGCGGTGGGACGCGCGCGCGTCGTCTTACTGCGGCGGCACCCAGCCGCGCGCGAGCATCATGGTGAACATGCGCTTGATCTCGGTGCTCTGATCGACTTCCACGTCGTTGGCGAACTTGAACACCGTTTCGTCCTGCCCTGCCCCGTCGGAGGTGAAGAGCTGCTTCACCATCGTGACGGCACCACGGTGATGCAGGATCATGAACGTGAGGAAGAGTCGGTCGTACTCGTCACCGCGTGCCGCGTCGAGCTGCTTGAGCTGTGCGTCAGTGAGCATGCCTGGCATCATGGCACCACCCATGGCGCTCATGTCGTGACCGGCATGCGCGTGCGCATCATGTCCGCCACCGCCGGGCATCGTGACCTGCCCCGTGCTGTCCACCACCGGCACTGGCTGCAGGCGATCCTTGAGCCAGGTCTGCATGAGCGTGATTTCGTCAGCCTGCGCATTGATGATGCGCGCCGTCAGACGCTGCACTTCCGCGCTCGCCCCATGGCTCTCGGCCCAGCGCGAGATGTAGATGGCCTGCGCATGATGGTGAATCATGCCGGTCATGAAATCGATGTCGGCCTTGGTGTAGGGATAGCGCAGGCTGTCAGCCCGGGCGCGGGCCACCGCAGCCGCATCGCCCATCTGGAAGCGGGGGTCGTTGGCTGTCGCGCGTGTACCGGCGCCACCGGAGGTCGCGCAGGCGGCCACCAGCAGCGGGAGCAGCGCGACCAGCAAACGCGCCGGCCGACCACTACGAAAAGTCGGTGTCATGAGCGGGAATGAGAGTAGGGTATCCCTGAACGCTACTGAACCCCACGGGCTGGAGCAATCAACCCGCCCGCGCCGATCCCCGTTTTCCGGCAACGCACCGGACCGGGTGGAAACAGGCCCCGAGCACGAGCCCGCTGCCTTTGTGCTATCGTTGATCGTCATGTCCCATATGACCGCTGTCCGACTTCGCGCCAGCGGCGCGCATCCCGGCTCGTGCCCATGAACACACCGGTAGGCCCTACCAGGCAACGCTTGCGCACCCTGCTCGATTGGATCGGGCAGCCGGGCGGCGCCCCAATTGAGGCGTGGCGACGGCGCATTCTGGCGGCCGTGCTGCTTGGCTGTTGTGTGTTTGGGGGCCTGGCCTACGCGGTGGGCGGTTCCATTGCCTGGGCGTCTGGCCAGCGCGGCGTGGTGGTGTTCGACACCACCATCTACACGGGTCTGCTCATCATCACGTTGCGTCGCTCACTGCCCTATGCGGTGCGCGCCGGTGTGGTGACCGTGCTGCCGCTGCTGCTCGGCGTGTACTTCCTCTGGAACTTCGGCTTCATGGCGGCCGGCTTTCCCTGGCTGCTGGCCTTCCCCGTCATTGCGTCGGTGTTGTTCGGGGTGAACACCAGCATTCGCGCCCTCGCCATTACGGCCATAGTACTCGTCGGCATCGGGCTCATGATTCCCACCGGTCGCCTGCCGTGGACTGCAGACCTGCCGTCGCCCGGTCTCATGTGGGCGGTCAGTGCGAGCAGTGTCTTCACCATCGACCTGCTGCTGGCGCTGTCGGTGGGCTACCTGTTCGAAGGCCTGGGCAACGAAGTCGTGGCACGACGCGCCGCCGAACTTGAGTCGGATCGTCGGCAGCGCCTGGCGGCCCTTGGCACCATTACCGGTGGCATCGCGCACGACTTCAACAATCTGCTGCAGCCCATCGTGGCCGACACGGAACACGCGCAGCGATTGGTCGCGGAGGGCGGCGATCCGCGTCCCCTGCTGGAGGACATTCTGCACACGAGTGAACGCGCGCGCATGCTCGTGCGACGCATTCTGTCGTTTGCCAAGCCGCCCCAGGGTGTGCGCGACGTGCTGGAGATGGGCGCGCTGGTCGCCGAATCGGAGCGTCTGCTGCCGGCGCTGCTGCCCGCGAACGTCTCACTCGATGTGCAGATTGATGCACCGGTGCACGTGGCGGCCGAAGCGAGCGAGCTCCAGCAGGTGCTGCTCAATCTCGTGAACAACGCGGCACAGGCCATGCCGAACGGTGGGGTGGTGCAGCTCCGCGTGGATGAAGCCGCACCGGATCGCCTGGCCGGCACCCCGCTCGACGGCATGCCGCGCATTGCGCGATTGACCGTCATCGACACGGGTGTGGGCATGGACCGCGCCACCTTGGCGCGCATTTTTGAGCCGTTCTACACCACCAAGGGCCCGCAGCGTGGCTCGGGGCTGGGACTTTCCACGGTGCACGCGACCATCACCGCGCTGGGTGGTGTGGTGCGCGCCCACAGCACGCCGGGCCGCGGCACACGCATGGAGGTGCTGCTTCCGGCGCTGCCTGCACCAGATGAACGCGCAGCCCATGGCGTCGTATCCAGCTTCCTCGAGGCGACCGGCATGGGCCGCGACCATCAGGCCGTGCCCCGCCTCGTCTTTGTGGTGGACGATGAACCGGCGGTGTTGCGCGGCACCGCGCGCCTGCTCGAACGTTCAGGATTCGACGTGCGGGCGTTCGGTTCACCGACCGACGTGGAGCCGGCACTCGTTGCCGCGCGGCCGGCGCTGGTGCTGACCGACCTCGCCATGCCGGACCTCAACGGCTGGCAGGTGGCGGCGACCGTGGACCGGATGGCGCCCGGTGTGCCCGTCATTGTCATGACGGGCCACATGGACACGCATGTGGAAGATCTGCGCCAGCATGCCGGCGTCAGTGCGCTCCTGCCCAAGCCCTTCACCAGCGCCGAACTGGATCGGGTGGTGCGCCAACATCTTCGGCAGGGCGAACCCTGAAGCGACGATCAGTCGCCGCCGTGCACGAGGTAGGCCTCAACGGACAGCAGGTTGCGTTCACCGGCCATGCGCACCACACCGAGCAGACGCTGCATCTTGGTGACTTCCTCGAGCTGCTCGTCCACGAACCACTGCAGGAAGTTCTGGGCGAGGTAGTCGCTTTCGCTCGCCGCCAGATCCATGAGGCGTTTGATCTGTCCAGTGACTTCCACTTCCCAATTGAGCGCGGCCTGCAGCGCATCTTCGGCCGTGGCAAACGTGTGCACCGGTTCCTTCACGGCGGGCAAGCGCAGTTCACCACCCGTTTCCACGATGTAGTGCAGGATCTTCTGCGCGTGTTCGCGCTCCTCGTCGGCCTGCTTGAAGAACAGCTTGGCCAGCTGCGCGAGATGTTGGCGATGGAAGTGCGCGCCGATGGCGTAATACTGGAGACTGGCACCGAATTCGTTGCCCACCTGGGCATTGAGAGCCTGGGCCAGCGTGGCACTGATCAGCATGGACACTCCGAACGAAGCGAGGGGGACACGTGAACTGCCGAATCATGCAGTCTACGTGGTCCCCCTCAGGATTCAACCCGCCGCGTGGTCAGTTCACGCCGGTGGTGTCGAAGAGATTGCCGGTATTGCCCGTGCCGAAGATGTTGACCGAGCTCACCTGACCGAAGCCCGTGCTCTCCTGACGGACGCGCACACCGCGGCCGGCATTGCCCGGCACGAAGAAGGTCTCGAGCCGCGCCACCAGGTTGCCGGCCTCCGTCTCACGAATGTCCACGCCACTCACCTTGTTGTTGTCGGCCCGCACCCGCGTGAGGTCCACCGACAGGGAGCCCACACCCTTCTCGCGGATCTTGAGCCCGCCGTCGCCGCCATCCACGCCATTGCCGTTGGCCGTGACATCCACTATCACCGCGATCAGATCACCGCCGCCGGCAAAGTCATCGTCCTCTTCGTAGTCGATGCCTTCCTCACGGTTGTTGTTGGCCACCACGCCGAAGAGATCCACGCGAAGGTCGCCCGCGTCGTTCTCGTTGAAGTCGAGGCCTTCTTCATAGTTGTCACTGGCGACCACGCCACGCAGCTGGCCCACGATATCCCCTTCGTTGAGCTCATCGATGTCGAAGCCGTCGTCGAGATCCTCGGGATCGAACTTGCCGTTGCGGAGAATCTGCGAGTTGGTCACCTGCAGCAGGACACTGCCCGGGCCGCGCTCATCCAGCTCGATGCCGTCGGCCGCGTTGTCATTGGCCGCCATGTCATCGGCGATGAACTGCAGATAGCCGTTGCCGCCTTCGTTCACACGCAGGCCGTCGCGGTCGGACACACTGTAGCCGTTGTCGAGAAAGCGCGTGCGTCGCACCCGCACCACCACACTCGCATCCGACCCGCGCGGATCGGGCATGTCATCCACCACATCCGGCACCAATTGATCGTTGACCAGCACGCCGTGGCCCTTGTTGCCACGCACGGTCACACCATCGAGGACGAGCTGCACCACGCCGCTGGCCGTAGCCGGCACCGCCAACTCAATACCTTCCTGCGCCGCGTTCTGCACCGTGAGCTGCGTGATGGTCAGGCTCGACGTCGCCGTGGCGCGCAGTCCATCATCACCGCTGCCGGCCGCATCGAGCACGGCATCCACACCATGAATGGCCAGCGGCTGCGTGCCGGTGTACACCAGCGGGCTCGTGATGCGAATGGTGCCCAGACCTTCGACGAACTGAATGACGCGCACATCGGCCGACGCATTGGCGCGCCCGATGGCCGCGCGAAGCGAACCCGGGCCGTCGTTCTCCGTGGTCCGGACAACGGCCGTGGACGCGCTCTCCACGAAGAGATTGGCGCGCGCATCGAGTGAGCTATCGAGGAAGGTCGGGCCCACCGGCGTGGACTCCGGTGCACAGGCGGCCAGCGCCAGCGCGGCCACAGACAAGGCAAGACGACGGGACATGGGGACGGGGTGCGGGAGGGTGAAAAGCCAAACGAGGCGCGGGCGGCACGACCTGCCACCTGCGCCTCGTGTATCACGATCCCGCCCGCTGGTGACGGATTGACGACCGCCACATCACCACCCGGTCCGCATCAGGTCACGGTTGGATCACATCGGGGTTAACACACGGTCCACAGCACGGTTCTCATCACGGCTGGATCGCACGCGTCGCCGGGATGAGAATGAGGGCCTCCTGAGGCGGCACGAGGTACTCCGCGCCGTTCTCGGTAATGACCGCCATCTCCTCCACGGAAATGGTCTTGCTGCCTTCGCCCCACACGCCGCGCCCGCCAGGCAAGGTCCAGGCATGAAAGCCGTCGAACGCGAAGGTCATGCCCGGCTCGAGCGCGCGTCGTGTGCTGCGATTGAGTCCGGGGCCCACGTCGTGTGCCCAGTAGCCCACGGAGTGTCCGGTGCCCCAGGGGACCGAGGCCGATCCGTCAGCGGTCATGAGCACACGCTGCGCCGAGTCCACGGATGCGCCAGTGGCTCCGGGCTTCAAGGCGGCAAACGCGGCGCGATTGCCGCGACGTGCGGCGTCCCAGCGACGCTGCACCTCGACAGGCGGCGCCGACTCACCAGGCTTGAGCACGTAGGCGAAGCGCTGAATGTCCGTGCCCCACACCCCCCACACCTTGATGCCGAAGTCGATCTGAATGACATCACCGTGCTGAATGACACGATCGCTGGCATGCGAATGCCCACGATCCGGACCCGAGTTGACACTCGGGTTCTGCGCCGGACTCCAGCCGTCGGTGACGCCGAGTTCGCGCATGCGGCGCTTGAGGAATACTGCGAGGTCGCTGTCACGCGTGACGCCCGGCTGCACGATGGCGTAGGCTTCGTGCTCGAGTTGCGCCGTCAAAGCGGCGGCGCGACGCATGATGTCCACCTCCGCCGGCACCTTGCGCGAGAGCCAGTGACTCACGAGCTCGCCGCTGCTCACCAATCGCGCGCTCAACTCCGGACCCAGCGCGCGCTCGAGTGCGGCCTTCTGTGATGCACTCAGGCCGTCGGCCATGGAAAGATTGCCGCTGTTGATGGCAATGCGCTGCGCGTTGGCGCGCCGCAGTCGCTCGGCCACACCACCCAGTGGACCGCCGGATTCGGCCGTGTACACCACCACCGAATCGTGCACACCAAGTTCCCGCAGGGCGATGGCTTCGCCGAAGCCCGCGAGAATCACACTGTGCACACGATCGGCCTGACGCAGAAACAGAATGGCGCTCAGCGCACCGGCATTCTCTCCACCCACGTGCAGCGCCAGCGGGTCGTTGGCGTTCTCGCGTACCAGCGTCACCCAGGCGTCGACGTTTGCCGCCTGCATGGCCGCCGGCAGCAACGTGCGAATACGCTCCTGCCGAATGCCTGGCCACGGCGAGGGCCCCGTGAAGTCGAACTCCCCTTTGGCTTCGGCCCGAACGGCCGACTGTGCGTCTGCTGACTCAGCGCACAGTCCGCCAACCGTCGCCGCCAACACCATCGCGAGCCCCGCACGCGTCCATCCCATCCACGTCATCGTGTGCCCATCCGTCAGTGTGTGTTGCCTTCGTCCACCGCCCGCTGCCGTTCGGCAGCCAGCGTCCAATCCACCACCGGGGCCACATCGGCGTCGGCCATGGTCAAGGTGGCCACAGCGCGTTCAATGACCGGTGCCCCGAGTGCTGCCGGCAGCGCGCGACCAAAGGCCAGCTCCGCCCGTCGACACAACCGTTCCTCGCGGGCCATGGCATCGGGCGCCGATGACTGACCGCCAACGCGTCGGCGAAACGCATGCACCCGCGCATGCACACTCTCGTGCAGAATGCTCGACGCCACTGGCGACGCCGGAATGTCGCGCCGCGCGAGAAAGGTCAGCTCGGTGAGAATGATGCGTTCATCAGGAAAGTACGCGCCACGTGTGGGGAAGCGCATGACACGAATGCCGCGCACATCGCGCTGCATGTGACGCAGCCGCTCCGGTGCAAAACGCGCGATGAGGGCCAGGGCCTCATCAAGACGCTCGATCACGATGGCGTCGTCGATGTCCGGACGACTGTTCTGCAGCTCGACCGCCACCCCATGCAGGCGCATGGGCTCAGTGTTGCGCCCCAGCAAACGGGCCCACCACGACATGCCGTCCTCCGAACGCGAGGGGAGCGGCGTCGGGGGCGGCTCCCGTCGACACCGTACCGGTAAGCTAGCCGCACGTTCGGCCTTGGCGAAACAGTGACTGCGCGCAATGGCCTCGGCAGCCTGCTGGCGGGATGACGACTTGTTCGTCATGTTCTGCCGTCAGGATCAGACGACGTCGTCATCCGCCATTTCCCTTGCCCATGACCACTCCGTTCGACGTGCGTCATTTGTTCTCGAGTCTTCGGGCCCGGTTGCTCTTGCTGGTCGTGGCGGCCTACCTGCCGGCTGTGGGGATGACGCTGTGGACGGTACAACGCGATCGGGCCGACGCGCTCGCCGCCATCCAGACGCGCCTCCTGCAACTGCTGGCGGACGCCTCCGTGGACAACGATGCGGCCATTCTCTCCGGTCGACGGATCGTGGGCACGTGGTCGCGGGTGCCGGCCCTGGTGTACGGAGATCGCGCGGCCTGCGAGGCCGAGCTGCGCAGTCTGTTGCGCTTTGCCCCCACGGTCTCGTCCCCCACGCGCATTGACTCCACCGGGCGTGTGGACTGCGGTGGCCGCGATGCCTCGAGCATCGGACGCTACGTCGGCAACAACCCCATCATGTCGCAGGTTCTGGCCACCGACTCCACGGTCCTCGGTCCGTACCTGAAGGCCGACAGCACGCGGGAAGCACTGGTCCCCCTCAACATCGCGTTGCGCGACAGCACGGGGCGCGCGCGCGGTGTGCTCTCGGTTGGTGTGCGCCTGTCGTGGCTGCAGACGCTCGCGCGTGACACCGAACTGCCGGAGAGCACCACCGTAGCCCTGGCCGACTCGACCGGTCTCATCATCGCGGCACTGCCATTGCATGCGAATGTCGGGCGCCGCATGCCGGAACTGGCCGCCGTCATGGCGGACGACCGTGCGCGCGGCGTCGCGGAACAAGGTGCCACCATCCGCCCCACCACGCTCGGCTATGAGCGTCTTGTGGCGCATCGTGCGCTCACGTCTGCGCCGGGCACCTTCACCCGCGTGGCCATTGCTGTTCCGCCGGAAGCGGCGTTTGCTGCCCCGAACGAACGCACGCGCATCCGGCTGGCGTTGCTGCTCGTGACGGCGATCGTGGCATTGGTCATCGCCTGGTTCGGCGCGGACATCTTTGTGCTGCGCGACGTCAACGCCATCCTTGGCGCCACACGCCGCCTCGGCACCGGCGATCTCTCGGCGCGCACCGGTGTGCAGCATCGCCGCGGCGAGATCGCTCAACTGGCCGAGTCCTTCGACACCATGGCGTCGCAGCTCGAGTTGCGTCAGGACCGCATGCGGCACGCCGAGCGCATGGAATCCCTGGGTCGGTTGGCCGGGGGCGTAGCGCACGACTTCAACAATCTGCTGACCGCGATTGTCGGCAGTGCCGATCTGGCGCTCGAGGAACTGCCACCCGATCACCCGGTGCGTGCGGAGCTGGCCACCATCAAGGCCTCTGCCAGTCGATCGAGCACGCTCACGCGCCAACTGCTCGATTTCTCTCGCCGCACGCCGCTGCTCACCACACCGCAACCGCTCGAGCCCATTGTACTGGACGCGGCGGCGCTGCTGGGTCGCGTGGTGCCGGCTTCAGTTCACATTACGGTGGAGAGTCGCAGTCAGCGGCTCGTGCGCTCTGATGCGGGGCGCATCGAGCAGGCACTGCTCAACCTCGCCGTGAATGCACGGGATGCCATGCCCACCGGCGGCACGCTCAGCATTGCACTCGAGGACGTGGACATTCATGGCAATGCGCCGGACGGCCGTTCGGGAGCAGACGCGACTGCGAATCTCGTGGGGACGGTTCCACCGGGGGCCTGGGTGCGTCTCTCGGTGTCCGATACAGGGCACGGCATGACGGCCGATGTGCGGCGGCGGGTGTTCGAGCCGTTCTTCACCACCAAGCCCGTCGGTCAGGGCACCGGACTCGGACTGGCCATGGTCTACGGCACCGTGCAGCACCATGGCGGCCACGTGCAGATAGACAGCACGCCGGGCGAAGGCACGACCGTCACCATGTGGTTTCCTGCCGCGCCACACGTGGAGAGGCAGCCCGTCACGCCGGTGCGACCCATTGCGAGCATCGAGCGGCCGTCGCAGGTGCTGGTGGCCGAGGATCAGGACGACGTACGAACACTGGTCGAACGGGTGCTCACGCGCGCTGGCTATCGTGTCACACTGGCCGAAGATGGCGCGCAGGCGCTGCAGCAGGTGGCAGACATGGGGAACGCGCTCGATCTGCTCATTACCGACTACGACATGCCCCATGCGCGCGGCGATGTCGTAGCCACTGCGGCGCGGGAGCGGCGCGCCGATCTGCCGGTGCTGCTGATCTCCGGCTTTACCAGTGAGGGCTGGCCGGCGGAGTTGGTGCAGGCCCCACACACCGTGGTACTGGAGAAACCCTTCAGCGCACAGGCGTTGCTTGAAGCAATCGAGCGTGCCGTCAGCGGGGCGTCGGCGTCACCGCACTCGTGACCCAGGCGGTGTACCAGATGTCACGCAGCATTTCCGCGCCGGCACCAAGCCGCGCTACGGCAAACGCTTTCTGTTCCGGCGTGACCGTCTCCGGGCGGAACTGCGTGGCCTTGTCCAGCGCATAGAGCGGTTCAAGCTGCGCGTTGGAGGCCATGAGGAATGCCACCACCGCCGCGCGCAGGTCGGGAAACACCTGTGGGGCGTTGGTCATGGCTGCGCGCACATCGGCTTCCTTGATATGCGCCTGCACAAACTGTGACTCGAAGCGACTGTGGAACCGGTTGTCGGTGGGATAGCCCTTGGGATTGTCACCGACCCAGCCGTTGTAGTGCTTCGAGGTGTGATGCGGGTTGCTGCCGTCGGCTACAAAATGACCCAATACGCCCGCGTCATCGATGATGCGGGCTTCGATCCAGCGTCGCACGGTGGAATCCGGCGCAATGCGCCACATCCGGAAGTCGTTGCGCAGTTTCTGCGAGTACTCGAGGATCGTGAATGGAAGGAAACCCATGGTGGCCGGCGCATAGCCCGCCGCGCGGACGGAATCGGCGAACGCGTGCCGGTCGGGTGCTGCGAACGCTCCGGCCAGTTGCTGCGCATTCAGGAAGTCCAGATCCATGAAATGATCGGGCGACGATCCGCCGTTGAGCGCCATGTCACGGCGGCTCTCGTCACGCGACTTCCAGCGGTCGGGCTCAGGATTGAGATACGACAACTGCTCGGCAGCGTTGCGGAAGAAGGCCGGCATGTCCTCAGGCAGGGCCTTGGCTGCCGTGAGGCCAACAAGTCGGTGCCCGTGATCGCCCCAGGCATTGAGCGTGAGGGGGACACAGAGCAGGGCCGCACTGGCGGCGGCAAGCAGAGACGTGCGGATACGTGACATGGCGACAGACAGTCGGGAAAGCGAACGGGAGTCCTCGACATGGCCAAAGGCCACAGGCCGATGGCCGTTGTCGGGACTCCCGCAAGCTACTCGATCTGCTCACACCGCGAGAGCGTGTCGCGGTGACAGGACGGTCACAGTGGCTTCTGCCCCACGACGATGCTTGCCGAGGCGTTCACCGTTTCGGCCGTGCCGCGTGTGCCATTGCCCAACTGACCGAAGTCGTTGCGTCCCCAGCACCAGGTGGTGAGGCGATCCTTCGAGATGGCGCAGGTGAAGCTCGACGAACCCGTACCGATACCCGAGACCCGAACGTCCGCGACCTTGGCCGTGCCGATCGCGCGAGCCGGCGCATAGGAGAACGCCATGGCGTTGCCAAGCTGGCCGTTCACGTTGTTGCCCCAGCAGTAGACGTCATCGCTCGTGGTGACGCCGCAGGTGTGGTTGAAGCCGGCAGAAATGGCGCGGAACTTGTGACCACCGGTCACCGCCGTAGGCGCGGACTGATCACTGGTGTTGCCGTTGCCGAAGCGACCCCCGTTGCGCCCCCAGCAGTATCCGCTGCCGTCATACGCCACACCACAGGCGTACTGCGAACCCAGCGAGAGTGAAGCGAACTGCAGGCCGCCCGTGACCGGCGCCGGTGCCATGGTGTAGGTGTTGCCGTAAGACGGACGCTGTCCGTCACCCAGCTGCCCGAGTCCGTTTGAACCCCAGCAGTGCGCCGCGCCGCCCGAGGTCAGACCGCAGGAGAAGGAATCGCCCGCTTCGACGATGTTGAGCGCCAGACCCGATGCAGCCGCCTGCGGTCCTTCCACATAGCGGTTGTGCCCGGCGCCAAACTGGCCCCACTGGTTGTAGCCCCAGCACACCGTGTTGCGCTGCACCGTCATGCCACAGGCGTGCTCAATGCCCGCCGACAGATACGTGAAGCGCAAGCCGCCCGGCACTTCAGCGGGGGTCGCCGAGAAGCCACCTGTCACACCGCCACCCAGTGTGCCCCAGCCGTTGTTGCCCCAGCAGAGCGCGGCGCCATCAATGCGCAAGCCGCAGGTATAGCGCGAGAACGCGGTGATCTGCACGAAGCGATGTCCACCGGGCACGCGGAACGGTGCCGTGCGATGCACCTGATCCCCCACCTGGGCATCACCAAGCCGCGCATCCGTCCCGTTCATGCCCCAGCACCAGGCAATGCCGCCGCTGGCGAGATCGCAGGCATGCTGCGTGCCAAGCACGAGTGAACGGTACTTGATCACGACGACGCGCTGTACGGTGGTGGACAACGGACCGGCCGTGGCCGTGACAGTCACGGTGCCGCGATCGACACCCGTCAGCAAACCCGACTGCCCGTTGATGCTGGCCACGTTGGCATTGGACGACGACCACGTGACGGGCACCGTGGTGACAACTCGTCCAGCGGAGTCCTTGAGAACGGCTGTGAGCGTCTGCGTTTCGTACGCCTCAATGGTATCCAGCGCGGGCGAGACGGCAATCGACACCACCGGATTGGGTGGCGGCGTGACCGTGATGTTGAGCTCCTGCGTGCGACCTTCGGCCTGTGCGGTGATGCGCACCGTGCCAGCCGCCACGCCGGTGACCGTCGCCGATGCGGCATCAACAGCCGCGACGGTGGCAATGGTGGGCGCAGACGTCACCCAGGTGATCGTGCGACCCGTGAGCGCCTGACCGGCGGCATCGCGCGCTTCGGCGGTGAGGCGCAGTGTCTGACCCACTGCAACCGTGTTGGTCGCGGGCGTGATGGCCACGGAAGCCACCGGCACGACCACGGGCGTCACCTGCACACTCGCCGTGGCAGCGCGCCCTTCACTCGTTGCGGTGATGGTTGCCGAACCGGCCGCCACACCGGTGACGACACCGCTGCTGCTTACGGTGGCGATGTTGCTGGCCGAAGAACTCCAGGCAATGCTGCGTCCACTGAGCACACGACCCTGTGCATCACGCGCTTCGGCACTGAGCGACGCGGTGGCACCCACAGCAACGGATGCGGTGGTCGGCGTGATGGCCACCGACGCCACAGCAATGGGCGCCGGTGTATCGGGTGCGGTGGAATCACTGCTGCAGGCCGCGATGGCAAGGGACAGCAGGGCAACATGACTGTACGAAACGAGCGAACGGGCCAGACGGCGGCCCGGAGAGGCAATGCGCATGGGAACGGAACTCCGAAGGAGGTTGTGCCTTTGGAAGCGCGAGGCACCACCCGGACATTTCACGCGACGAACAACAGAGCGCGGGTTGGTTCGACGTGCACATCGAATCAACCCGCGCCCGCACATGCCAGTACGCATGTGATTGCAGCACATCGTGAGGCGGCCGGGGAGCGTGCCGGGCCTTACCTCAATACGTATACGTTTGTCACCGCCCCCTATTCGACCTGCGCACCCACCACATCCCAGTTGATGCGCGCGAGCACGGCGTCGACATACCGGGCGCGCTGTCCCTGGTACAGTCGGCCATGGGCGTGCTCCCACACGTCGATACCGAGGACTGGCAGCTCACCATCGAGCAGTGGCGAGTCGTCATTGGCAAGTGCACGCACTGCCAGACGATTGGTGGCGGTCTTCACCAGCCACGCCCATCCGTTGCCCTCGATGCCCAACGCGGCCTCGCGCAGTGCGGACTTGCAGGCGTCCACCGTTTCGAAATCGCGCACCATCATGTTGCCGAAACGTCCATCGGGCAGAGCCGCCGAGGCCGCGCCGGGCGCGAGCAGCTTCCAATAGAGCGCGTGATTGGCATGTGCGCAGCCATGGGTGCGAATGGACGCACGCGAGGCTTCGGGCCAGCGCCGGAGGCCCATGATCAACTGTCCCAGCGAGTACTCATGCAGGGCGGGAAACGCCGCCAGCGCCGTGTTGAGGGATTGCACATGCCCGCCGTGTACGGTCTGATGGTGCGCCTGCACGGTGGCTGCGTCGAGCGCCGGAGCGAGGGCCTTGGTTTCGTAGCCCAACGGCGGCAGCACGAACGGGTATCTCTGCTGCAGCACCACATCGGGCGCGGGACGGAAGAGGTGTGTTCCGTCGCCGAAGGGGCCCGTCCACGAGACGCTGAGGCTGGCGCTGTTCGATGGCATGAAGCGTGTATGCGTGGACAGGCTACTTCGTTGAGTCCGGTTTTGTAGGCAGTGCGAGAGGCTTGGCGGGCACCGGTGTGCAGTGTGTGGCCTGCTGATTGCGTACGCGCGTGGCATTGAGAAAGCTGCGCTGCCCACGCTGGGACGCGTCGACGCCTTCTATGATGTGCAATTGCGGCTCGAGCGGTGGCCGCGACATGCCCTCGGAGGCATCGAGACCACCAAGGCCGAGCGACCCCGGCGACCAGCGGCCGCGCCGGGCTTCACCAGCGCTGTTGAGTGCCTGCGCGGCCTGCGCACTGGCCGTGAGACATTTCTGTGCGGTGGCTGACTCCGCCCGCGCATGGTCCGCGCGGGTGGTCGGCACCGGGTCGAATGCGCCCCGCGCCGACTGCTGCGCCGCGACGGGGCGCGCGGCGCCGACCGAGACCGCAGCGGCCAGAATGACCATGAGTACGCTCTGATGTCTCATATCCCGCATCGCAGCTCCCGTCTCAGGGTTGGTCCCGCTTGCTGTTCCTTCCCGCGGTTCCACCTTACGCAGTATCACCTTACGCAGTATCACCTTACGCAGTATCACCTTACGCAGTTCTTTGGTTGGCTCAATACCGCGCCAGGTACCGGTCAAGTTCCCACGCCGTCACCTGCTGGTTATACGCCTCCCACTCTGCCCGCTTCGCCGCCAGAAACTGCTGCGCGATGTACTCCCCGAGCGCCTCCTGCATCACATCATCCTTCTCGAGCTCATCGCAGGCCTCGGCCAGCGACTGCGGCAGATCGTCCACACGCAGGCGCCGACGCTCGCGGTGTGACATCTCCCAGATGTTCGTGTTGACGGGCTCCCGCCAATCGGCCTGCGTCGCCAGACCATCGAGACCTGCCGCCAGCATCACCGTGAGGGCGAGATACGGATTGGCCGCCGGGTCGGGCGTGCGCAGCTCGAGCCGCGTGCCCGATCCGCGGCGCTCCGGCACGCGGATCATGGGTGAGCGATTGCGCATGCTCCACGCCACGTTCACCGGCGCCTCGAAGCCCGGCACCAGCCGCTTGTAGCTGTTCACCAGTGGGTTGGTCACGGCCGTCATGCCACGCGCATGCTTGAGCAGGCCGCCAATGTAGTGCAGTGCCGTGAGACTGAGTGCCCACTCCCGCTGCGGGTCCCAGAACGCATTCTGCCCGCCCTTGAACAGACTCTGGTGCGTATGCATCCCGCTGCCGTTCTGTCCGAACACCGGCTTGGGCATGAATGAGGCGATGAGACCGAACTGCCGCGCCACCTGCTTCACCACGAAGCGGAAGGTCGCGATGTTGTCCGCTGTGCGCAGCGCCTCGGCATAGCGGAAGTCGATCTCATGCTGACCATGCGCCACCTCGTGGTGCACCGCTTCCACTTCGAAGCCCATCTGCTCGAGTGCATCCACGATGGCGCGGCGCGCGTCCTCGCCGAGGTCCATGGGCGCGAGATCGAAATACCCACCCACATCGTGTGTGTCCGTGGCGGGCCGGCCGTCTGGCGTGGGTTTGAACAGAAAGAACTCCGCCTCCATGCCGGCGTTCATCACGAAGCCCTGTTCGGCGGCGCGCGCGAGCTGTCGCTTGAGCACCGTACGCGGATCGCCCGCAAACGGACTGCCGTCCGGCATGGTGATGTCGCAGATCAGGCGGCCAACGCGAGCCGACGGATCGCCCCAGGGAAAGATCTGGAACGTGGTCAGATCGGGGGCCAGCAACATGTCCGACTCCTCCACCCGCACAAATCCGGCGATGCTGGAGCCGTCGAACATGATGTCGCCCTTGAGCGCCTTCCTGAACTGCGAGCTCGGGATCTCGACGTTCTTGATGCCCCCCAGGATGTCCGTGAACTGGAGGCGCAAGAAGCGCACCTGCTGCGCCTCGGCCAGTTCGAGAATGTCCGCCGCGGTGGCGCCGGACAGATTGCTGGGGACGATCGAACGACTGGAAGTAGCCACGCGGAAAGCACCTGGGCGGGAGAACAACGTCACTTCGGCCATCAATTCTACTAACTTTCCGTCCTCATGACCTCTTCGACTGCTTCCGGCCGGCCCGCTGCCGGCGCCGCGTTCTGTGCGGCCTGTGGTGCCCCCCTGTCCACCGGTGCCCGCTTCTGTCATCGCTGTGGTACGCCAGCCGGTCAGGGCGCGCCCGTTGCCGGCCAACCCGCCGCGCCCGGCGGCGTGGCGGCGGTCCTGCCCTGGGGCGTGGCTTTTGTGGCCCTGCTGGCGCTCGTGGCCATGTTTGCCGGCCGCAACTTTGGCGCCGCCAAGGGATCGAGCATCGACGGCAGTGCCAACTCCCTTGCTACGCAGGCCATTGACGGTCCGGCGGCAGCGGCGGCGCCGTTTGCCGGCGGTGCGGCGGCGGCAGGCGGGCGGGCCCCGGATCTCAGCAACATGACCCCGAGTGAGATCGCCTCACGGCTGTTCAACCGCGTGATGGAGCTCGCGGAGGCGGGCAAGGTCGACTCGGCGGTCTTCATCGGAGAGCGCATGGCCCTCCCTGCGCACGAGATGCTGCCTGAGATCACCATCGACGAGCGGTATCACTATGGTCGGCTGGCCGAGGTGGTGAACAACGCGGGCGTGGCCCGGGCCCAGGCGGACACCATTCTGCAGCGGGAGCCCAACCACCTGCTCGGCCTGCTGCTGCGCGTGCGTGCGGCCCGGATGGACAAGGACGCGGCCACGGAGCGGCAGTACAATACGCGCTTTCTGGCGGCGCTTGAGAAGGAGCGGAACGCCGACCGCGAGGAGTATCGCGTCCACAAGGCCGAGATCGATCGCGCGGAAGCCGAAGCGCGGAAGTAGCAGTAGCCACCAAAGAAGCGGCCACATTGCTAACGGGAATTCACGCGGGTCGGATTGCCGACCCGCGCAATTGGTGGTAGGGTCTAGGGACGGGCGATGCGAAGCCGTATGCCCCCGCCTGCCCGCCTCACTCCCCGGCGGGTCCCGAATTGTCCCGTGATGAACGCATTCGCCGCATGACCGCCCCCACTTCCTCGGGCATCGTGCCCCCGGACGGGGCCATTCCACCGGCGCTTTCCCATCTCGTGCGCGATCTCGCGACGGGCGTGGTGACCAAGCGGGCACTGTTTGCCCGACTGGCCGACACGGCCCGCGACCTGACAAGGGCCGAGGGCAGCGCCGTTATCGAGATGGAAAGCGACGAACACTATCGCATCATCGCCCCCAGTGGGTCGGTGAGCCGCCTCGACGGCATGGTCATGCCGATGATGGCTGACCGCTCGATCTTCCGCGACGTGGTGCACACGCGCGAGACGCAGTTCAGCAATGATGCGCCCAACGACCCGCGCATCAATCCGGCGGTCGCAGAACCCATCAACGTCCAGCAGCTGGTGGTGTCGCCCATTGTGCTGGACGATGCCGTGGTGGGTCTGCTGGCGGTCATCAATCCCGAGGCAGGCGAGGTGCGACCGGAGCATATTGCCTGGCTCGAGCATCTGGTGTGGTACGGCTCGCTGGTCATGCGCAGCCTGCAGTTGGTCAGTGCGTCAGAGACCGCCGCCACTGAAGCACGCGCCCGGGCGGCCGAGGCGGCCCGGGTGGCCCACACCAATGCCGTGCTGGCGCGTGGGGCGCAGTTGTTCACCACCGTCGAGCGACGCGACGACTTGTTTCGCGCGTTCGGTGAGTTGCTGCGCAGCGAGTTTGGCGCTGACGGCTTCGCGCTCTACGACGCGCAATCGCGCCTGCGCCTGGCGCGCCTCGAACACCAGGAAGGGCGCTTTACGCTCCCCGGTCCTGCTGTAGCTCGGGATTTCTGGATGACGAGCGCCGCCCAGGCGGTGCAGAACGGCATCCCGCTCTTCTTCGAAGATTGTACGGTGCCGCCGCCGCAAGGTGACGAAGCCATCGCGCGCCTGCTGCTGGCTGCCGGCATCCACGCCATGGCGCTGTTGCCGATGCGCAGTGACGACAAGGTGCGTGGCCTCGTGTCGGTGCGCTTCGCCACGCCGCAGGTGTTCGATGCCGATGAGCGCCAACTGCTGGTCGACATCGTCAATCAGTTCGCGCTGGCGCATGGCAACCTGCGCTATGTCGACGAGCTTGAAGAGCGGACGCAGCGTCTCTCGCGCCTGGCAAAGGCGCAGCAGCAACTCACACAGCTGTCGTCGGAAGACTCGCTGCCCGGCGGCATTGCGGAGGCCGTGTACCAGGTCCTGCCAAGCGCGGTGTGTGAGTTGCTCGTGGTGCAGGGCAGTGAGCTGCATCGGGTCGTGCGACTCGAGCAGGGACAGCATGTGAGCGTGGACTTGGCGCCACTGGCGGACCTGCGCCTCGCACGCGACACGGCCGACAGCGGTATATCCCGCATGGCAACGCATCTCACCAGCGGGGCTGATGTGGTGCGCGGCTCAAGTGAGCTCTGCGCCGCCGTGCGATTCGGTTTGCGCAGCGCGGGCGTCATTCGCCTTCTGCACCGCGGTGATGAGGCGTTCGAGGCCCAGGATCTCGATCTCATCACCATTCTTGCGCGGCACGCGGGTACGGCGCTCGAGACCGCACGCCTGTTTTCGCTGCAGGACCTGCAGCGCCAGCGGGCCGAAGGTGCCGCCGATCTGGCGCGCGCCACGCTGTCGGCCACCAGTGTGGCCGAAGGCGCGAGTGAACTCTTGCATGTGCTCGATCGCTACGTCCCGTCCATCGGCAAAGCCATAGGTGTCGCCCGTGGACGAGACGGGCGCATGGAGTTCGTGGCAGGCGGCGGGACGCTCGAGTCACTGCGCAGTACCGACCGCGCCACGCGGTTGTCCATGAACCACCTCGCGCCCGATGGGCAACCGGTGGTGTTCCCGAGTTTGCGCGATGCGGCACCGGCGGAACTGGCCGCCGATGCGCCGGACGAATGGGCGCTGGCCATCCCGCTGGCGGCGCGTGAGCGCACGCTTGGCGTCCTGCTGGTGACCACGCCACCGTCTGCGCCGCTGCTGCGTCGCGATCGCATCACACTCGAGCGACTGTCGGCCTCACTGGCCCTCGCGCTCGACGCCTTGCTGCTCGATGAGGAAGAGCGCCTGGCGCGCGAGCGGGAGCACCTGCTCGCCACTGCACTCACCACCATCAACCACCCGATCTTCATTCTCGACAAGGTGGGGGTGCGCTACGCCAATCCGGCGGCCGCGCGCGAGTATGGCTGGAGTCAGGCCGAGCTCATGGACATGCAGTTCGATCAGCTCGTGGTGGGTGAGGACACCAGACAGGGGCACGAGACCGGCTCTGGTGTCGTCGAGCCCGGGGTGCGGTTGAGTCACGACACGCATCAGCGTCGTGACGGCAGCGAGTTCCCGGCGGCCGTGTCGCTGAGTCCCTTGCTCGGACACGATGGCGACCTGCTGGGTCAGGTGGTGAGCGTGCGCAACGTGAGCGCCGATCGCCGCCTGCAGGAACAGCTGCGGCAGACCGAGAAGATGGTCGCGCTCGGCGAACTCGTGGCGGGCGTGGCGCATGAGATCAACAATCCGCTCACCGGCATCTCCGCGTTTGCGCAACTGCTGCTCGAGGAGGAGCTGGCGGGCGATCAGCGCGAATCGGTGGGGCTCATCAAGCAGGAGTGCGACCGCGCCAAGCGTGTGATTGATGACCTGTTGCTGTTTGCGCGCAAGGGCGAGCGGGATGCAGGGCCGGTGGACGTGAACGCCGTGCTGGAGCACACCCTGCGCCTGCGCGCCTATCCGCTGCGCAACAGCAAGGTCGAGGTGAAGTTGCAGCTTGACCCCTGCCGACCGCAGGTGAGTGGCGACAGCCAGAAGCTCCAGCAGGTGCTGCTCAACCTCATCGCCAACGCCGAATTCGCCATGCAGGAGCGTGAGGTCCGTACGCTGGTCCTCGGCACCAAGTGTGAACAGGAGCAGGTGTTCATCACCGTGCGGGACAGCGGAAAGGGGATGACACCGGACGTCCGCCGCCGCATCTTCGAACCGTTCTTCAGCACCAAGCCCGCCGGTGTCGGAACCGGACTCGGCCTCAGCGTCAGTTACGGCATCATCAGCGCCCACAATGGGGCCATTGCTGTGGACTCCGAGCCCGATGTCGGAACCCTCGTCACCATCACTCTGCCGTCCTTGCCGAACGCCACTGAATGAACACGCCTGCCAGCAACCGGACCGTGACGCGTTCGCCGGTCGATCCTGTGCGCGCCATCGAAGTGGCCGGCGCGGCCATGGTGGAAGACAGCCCTCGCCGCATTCTCGTGGTGGATGACGAGACCACCATCCGTCTCGCGCTCAGTCGTTTTCTTCGCACGCGGGGCTTTGAGGTGGAGGCGGCGGAATCGGGTCATGCCGCGCTCGAGGTGCTCGAACGGCAGCGCTTCTCGCTCATGCTCTGCGATCTGCGCATGCCGGGCATGACGGGGCTCGAAGTCGTGCCGCAAGCGCTGCAGCGCGACGGTGACCTGGGCATCATCATGCTCACGGCTGTCAACGACGCCGGCTCCGCGACCGAGGCCCTGAGCAAGGGCGCCTTTGATTATCTGACGAAGCCGGTGGAGTTGCCCGATCTGCAGGCGGCGGTCGAGCGCGCCATGCAGCGACGCACGCGCAGCATGGAGCAGCGCGCCGTCGACCGGCTCATCCGGGAAGAGGTGGCGCTGCGCACGGTACAACTCGAGCGCGAAAAGGTGGCGCTGCGCGATCTCACGGTGAGCATTGCGGAAACGCTGATCAACGCGATGGAGGCCAAGGATCTCTATCTGCGCGGTCATTCGCAGCGTGTGGCGGAGTTGGGCGCGGCGATTGCCGCCGAATTGGGAGAAGCCGACGCTGTGGTGGAGCTCGTGCACACGGCGGGCCGCTTGCATGACGTCGGCAAGATTGGCATTCGCGAATCGGTGCTGAACAAGAATGGCCCGCTCTCGGCCGACGAGTTCGCGCATGTCAAGGATCACGTGAAGATCGGCCTCGAGATCCTGCAGCCTCTGGGCCACCTCGGCGACGCCCTGCTGTTCATTCGGGACCATCACGAGCATTGGAACGGCGGCGGGTATCCATATGGCCGGGCCGGCGCGGACATCACGATTGGTGGTCGCGTCCTCACCGCCGCCGACGCGTTTGACGCGCTGACCTCCAAACGGGCGTATCGGGATCCCATGACGGCCGCCGCGACGCTGGACTACATGCACAGCCAGGCGGGCAAGCTGGTGGAGCCGCGGGTGTATGAGGCGCTGCGCCGGGTCATCGAGCGAGGGGAACTGGCGGGCATCCCGCGGTTGTAGCTTCGCCGTCTCGCGTGCCGTTCCTTCCCGCCCCTCACCTTACGCCCCCCGACCTTACGCTTCTATTTGGTCCCCCTTCCCGCCCCTCACCTTACGCCCCCCACCTTACGCCTTTATTTGGTACGTCCTCTTGACTCCACGAACAGCCTGGAGTATTAGAGCGAGTCCGAATTCACGCGCCCATTCCGGGAGCGTCATCCTGAGTACCAAAGACCCCGAGCGGGAGGCCGTCATGCCGCGTGGTGACGAGTTGGAAAAGCTCCATCTGATCGACGACGACATGGATGATCTGGGGGGCTATGGCCGCTCGTCGTATGACGAGGATGACGAGGAAGACGGCTACAGCATGCCGCGCGAAGACGGTGAGTCCCTCTGGGACAGTACCGACGACGACGATGACGAGGACGACGAGGACGAGGACGATTACGACGGCTATGAGGACGATGGCCTGATCGAGGACGACGACGAGGACGACCTGTTCGGTCGCCCGCCCGTGCGTCGTGGCCCCGGCCGTCCTCCCAAGAACCCCGGTGCCCCGAAGCCGGCCCCCAAGCCCAAGGCCCCCAAGCCGGCGCCCGCGCCTGCCCCGGAACCGGCTGCTGATGAGCCCGCCGACGTGAGCGACGTGGTGGAGACCGCGCCGGTCGCGGAAGCCGCACCCGCCAAGGTGTCCAAGCCGAAGGCGCCCAAAGCGCCCAAGGCTCCGGCTCCCAAGGCTGAGGTGAAGGCCGAGGTAAAGGCTGAAGCGCCAAAGGCCGTCGCCAAGAAGCCGGAAGCCAAGAAGGCCCCGACGGCCAAGGCTCCGGCCAAGAAGGCGCCGGCCAAG
>NZ_DLHL01000017.1 GCF_002483225.1 Gemmatimonas sp. UBA7669
CGGCTTTCTCAGCACCCTGTTAGCCCAACGCCGCACCACGGATGCAGATTGGCGCCACCCGCCGCCCAACTGAGGTCCGTGATATCAGCAAACAGCACTTACGCCGGCACCAAACCTTCAGGCCAATCATGCGACGTACAGATGGAGAAAGCCAGACGCAACGCAGGTTCGCCGGAATGACGGCACATGTTGTGTATTTCGCTCTCGCACTCGGCCTACTGCTGAACAGCGCAGCCCCCATGGTGGCAGTTGGCCAGACCGCTCCGGCGCAGCGCTCCACGCGAGTGGTGCGAAACATCTCGGACGCCCAAGGCGGTGGACGGTACGTGCTTTCGGACATCAGCGCCTTGAAGGTCTCATCGTCCAGCGAGCTCTTCATTTTGGACCGAAGCGAGGCCCATGTAATCGTGCTGGACACGCTCGGTCGCTACAAGCGTACGATCGGCCGGCGTGGCAGCGGGCCGGGTGAATTGTCCGGACAGGCACTCGCCATGCAACTGCAGGACTCCCTGCTGTTGATCTCCGATCTGTCAGCGCGGCGACTGGTCGTGTTCGGGTTGGATGGCCGTCATGTTCGCACAGTGTCAGCCATGCAGGCCAGCAACACGGGGAGTTCATCAGGTCCGGTCACTGCCTTACCGATGCGCGGTGGGCAAATCGAGGTCACCACGCCCGGCTCCGTCAACTTTCAGGCGGACTTGTTCTCACGCGTGCTGTTTCGCCAAGCCGGCCGTTCCGACACAATCGCCGTGATTCCGGCAGGACTCTTCACCTTCACGGTACAACAGCGCAACTCCTCCCATCCGTCCTTTGCGGCAACCGGGTTCGGAGACGGAGGCGCCTGGGCCGTCCGTTCAGATACACTGCTCGCACACGCGGATGGATTCTCGGGACGCGTCAGGTGGATCACGCTGTCGGAGAACGGGCCGCGCGTCGCGCAAACAGCGATGTTGCCTGGCCCTGCAGCTCCGTTGCCTCGCGCCGATTTTGATTCCGTACGCGTCCGACTTGAAGCGAGCTACAAGAAGCGTGACCCGTCGACTCGATTGGTTCTCACGGACGCTCCCACGCAGCGTTCACTCGCGACGCACGCCCTATTCGATGCCGCCGGCAACCTGTGGATTGGCGGAGCTCCTGCTGGTCGGACCGTACGATGGACGGTGTTTTCGCCAAGGGCGCAGCTGCTCTACACGGTATCGCTGCCCGCGTCGTTTCGGTTGAACGATGTTCGCAATGGCCGTCTGTATGGCAAGACTGTCGACGAGGACGGTGTCCCCGTGATCCGCATTCTCGAACTGATAGGCCCGTAGCGCTGACAGCACGACGTAACCGCTGCCGTGCATGCCTTGCAGGGCGCGGGGGGCCGCGTCCGCTGTTGGCGCTAACTCACCGTATCCGCGCGCGGCTCGGCCGCCAGCACAAAGCGCGGAATGGCCGCCTGAAAACTCGAGCCGTCGTCGCGCACAAAACGGTAGCTGCCTTCCATCCAGCCCGTCGGTGACTTGAGCACGCAGAACGAGCGATACTCGTGCACCTGACCGGGCAGAAGATGCGGCTGCTCCCCCACCACGCCTTCGCCTTCCACCACGGTGTCACCCACCGCGTCGTCGTGAATGAGCCAGCGGCGTGAGCGCAGTTGCGCGGCCTGCTCACTCACGTTCTCGATGCGAATGTGATAACCGAACACGAACTGACCGAGCAGCGGATTGGAGCGCTCGACGAGATACGTGGGCCGCACCGTGATGCGAATGCCGGACGTGAGGCGGTAGTAGAACGGAACGCGGGACGTGGACATCTGCAATACGCCGTGAATCGCCGAAAAACGTCGTCAGGGGATTTCTGGATTGCCAGACCCGCCGCCGCCCGATGCGGCCCCCGCCCCACGGCGTGGGGCCGGACGTGCCGAGAGCGGCAGCGTGACCGATGGGCTTTCCACGCCCACCCGGTTGAGCGCCGAAACGGTGGCCGCCGTGGCCCCGAGTGCCCGGGACACCGGCAGCCGGCTGGTGCCGCCCGGCACTATCATGGTAACCCATGCGCTGTCGGTGCGCAGCCGGACCACCCACAGCCAGGGCCTGGCTGTTGCCGGTGGGCCAGCCGTCTGCGTGGCCGTTGCCGGTGTGGCCGTTGCCGGTGTGGCCGCTGCCGGTGCGGCGGCCGCCTTTAGGTCGAGCTGCCAGCCATCGGCCACCGGGGTGACGGCCAGGGTCGGCAGGGGCGGCTTGGCCACCGCCAGCCAGGGCGACGCCGGCGGCAGGGCCGGTTGCGCATAGGGGCCAATGCGCAGCGTGTCGTTCATGCCTGCCTGATTGCTCAGGAAGGACTTCATGCTGAAGTGCACGTTGCCGGTGGCGCCCGGATTGACACGCGTGATGCGGATCTGCTCCATGAGCTCACTCACCGAGAATGAGCCACTGCCCCGCCCTCCCGCCTGGGAGGTGAAGTTGCCCGGCCAGAGGTGCCGACCGTGCACGTTCTCACTGGCCCACCAGTCCAGCAGCACCGGATACGACTGCTGCGGACGTGTGGTGGGCCAGTAGAGCTGTGGCGTGAAGTAATCCAGCCAGCCCTCACGCAGCCACTTGCGGGCGTCGGCATAAAGCTGCTGATACGCATCAAAGCCGCGCACCGACTCGGGATAGCCCGGCCGCCAAATGCCGAAGGGACTGACGCCAAAGCGCACCCAGGGCTTGGCCTTGTGCACACTGTCGTGCAGCGCCTTCACCAGCTGATTCACATTGTCGCGGCGCCAGTCGTCGCGCGCCAGCTTGCCGCCGGCGGCCCGGTACTTCTGCCAGCTGCGCGTATCCGGAAAGTCCACGCGCTTGCCGCGCCGAGTCACCGGATACGGATAGAAGTAGTCGTCGATGTGCACACCATCCACGTCGTAGCGCTTGACCACGTCCATCACCACGCGCAGCGTGCGCGCACGTACCAGCGGCTCACCCGGATCCATCCACAGGTAACCGCCGTAGGTCTTCACCAACGACGGGCTGGTGCGCGCAATGTGGTTGCGTGCGAGCGGCGACTTGCTGCCGGTAAACCGCGCACGATACGGATTGAACCAGGCGTGCAGCTCCAGGCCCCGCTTGTGCGACTCCGCAATCACGAATGACAGCGGATCCCAGAACGGATCGGGCTTCTTGCCCTGCGTGCCGGTGAGATACTCCGACCACGGCTCGATGCTCGACGCATACAGCGCGTCAGCTGCGGGACGCACCTGGAAGATCACGGCATTGAGCTTGAGGGCCACCGCACGATCGAGCAGCGCAATCAACTCGGCCTGCGCCTCGGCCGTGCTCAGCCCGCGCTTCGACGGCCAATCCATGTTGCCCACGGTGGCCACCCACACCCCGCGGAACTCACGAGGCACGGGCGGTGCCTCTTCAGGCACTGCGGGTGCGCTCGGCGCCGGCGCTGGCCCTGTAGCAGCGCGGCGCGGTGCACGCGTTGCACTGCCGCGCACGGTGTTGGGTTTGTTCTCTCCCTCTGTCTCCCGCTTCGCCTCACCGTCCACTTCGGGTGACGCGTTTGCCGACGGACGGGCCTGCAACTCCGGCGCCGGGGGATTGGGCACAGGACCGCCACCGCACGCGCCCAGTCCCAGACCGAGACAGAGCGCGAGCCCGATGAAACCGTGGCCGGACCACAGGCGCGGCGACCTCACGATGCCCCACGCTCCTGTATCATTGCCCGCAACACCACACCCGCACGACTAGCCGCTTCGGCAATGCGCTCGGGCGACTGGATGAACGACACACGAAAGAAACCCTCACCGCCGACGCCAAAGCCCGAACCCGGCATCACAATGACACCCTGCTCTTCGCGCAGCCTGTCGGCAAACGCCGCACTGGCAATGCCCTCCGGCAGCGGAATCCACAGATACATGGTGGCCCGCGGCACGTCGCAGGCAAACCCCTCGGCAGCAAAGGCTGCCACGGCGGCATCACGACGTGCGGCAAACACCGCGAGGTTGGCCGGCACGAACTCCGCCCAACTCTCGATGGCTGCCACACCTGCCGCCTGGATGCCCATGTACTGCCCCGTGTCGGTAAACGACTTGACCTTGGTGAGTGCGCCCGCGATGGCCGGTGAGGCCACCGCCCAGCCGCAGCGCCATCCCGTCATGTTGTAGGTCTTCGACAGCGAGTGGAACTCAATGGCCACATCACGCGCACCGTCGATCTCGAAGATGCTGGGCGGCACATAGCCGTCGAAGCCCATCTCGGAATACGCGTTGTCATACACCAGCAGGATGTCACGTTCCCGGCAGGTGCGCACGACGCGCTCGAGATAGTCGCGCGGCGCAATGGCCGCCGTGGGGTTGTTGGGGTAGTTGAGATACAGCACCCGCGTACGGGCCATCACCTCGGCGGGAATCTCGTCCAGATCCACCAGGAAGTTCGTGCGCGGCCGCAGCGCATACACGTAGGGCGTGGCATCACTGAACAGCGTGCCGCCCAGATAGGCCTGGTACGCCGGATCGGGCACGATGGCCACGTCACCAGCGCCCAGGTACGCAAAGGCCACATGCGCCAGGCCTTCCTTGCTGCCCAGCAGCGGCACGACTTCGGTCATGGGGTCCACCGCCTGCCCGAATCGCCGCTGCATCCACGCCGCCACCGCCTCGCGGTAGGGCACGTGACCCAATCCAAAGCCATAGCGTTGCATGGCCGGCACCTCGGCCGCTTCCTGCAATGCCTTCACGGCGGCAGGAGGCGGCGCGAGGTCCGCGTCACCGGCCCCGAGGTCGATGACATCCACGCCCGCCGCCAGCAGCGCCTTCTTGCGCGCCGGAATGTGGGCCAGCGGGTACGCAGGGAAGCGCGAGAAACGGGCAGACAGGCGTGGCACGATGTTGGGCTGGGTGTGATTACGACGTGGGAGGATTGAATTGGGCGTGCTGCGACTCGATCCAGCTCTTGTGATAGACCGGGTCCTCGATGTCCAGCGCGGCCTTGGCCACCTTGAGCGGCCGGAAGCTGTCCATCATCACCGCCAGCTCGTTGGTGTGCGTGGCACCAATGCTGGCCTCCGCGCGGCCGGGGTGCGGCCCATGCGGCAAGCCGTCGGGATGATGCGTAATGGAGCCGTACTCGATGCCCTTGCGCGACATGAATTCACTCGAGGCATAGAACAGCACCTCGTCGGAGTCCACGTTGCTGTGGTTGTACGGCGCGGGCACCGCCTGCGGATCAAAATCGTATGGCCGCGGGCAGAACGAGCAGATCACGAAGCCATCACCCTGGAAGGTCTGGTGCACCGGCGGCGGCTGGTGAATGCGCCCCACGATGGGTTCGAAGTCGTGGATGTTGAAGGCCCAGGGATAGAAATAGCCATCCCAGCCCACGACATCGAACGGATGGTGATCCAGCACCAGTTCGTTGATGGCATCGTACTGCTTCACGTACACCGGGAACTCGCCCTTCTCATCCACCGGCGCCAGCGCCTGCGGCCGACGAATGTCCCGCTCGGAGAACGGCGCGCCTTCGAGCAGCTGGCCGAACTCGTTGCGATAGCGCTTGGGGAAGCGGATGTGCCCGCGGCTTTCCATCACCAGCAGCTTGGTTGGCCCCTTGCTGGTATCAAGCCGCCAGCGGTGCGTGATGTTGCGGTGAATGACCACGTAGTCGCCGGGCTGGTACGGCAGCTCACCAAACACCGACTCCAGCACGCCGTGACCTTCCACCACATACACCACCTCGTCCGCCTGCGAGTTGCGGTAGAAGTGCGTATCGGTGACCGTCGGCTCCACGTACAGCATGCCGATGTCACTGTTGAAGAGCAGCGGCAAGCGGTCCATGCTGGCCGAGCCGCCCTTGGGCGCGCGCGACGTGAGGAAGTGCCGGTGGCGCAGCGAGGTATCGCGGTCTTCCTCCCACACCACACTGCCCACGCGGCGTGCACTCAGCACGGTGGTGGGCGGATGGATGTGATAGAGCAGCGACGAGGTGCCGACAAAGCCCTCGTGTCCCATCAGTTCTTCGGCATACAGTCCGCCATCGGGACGGCGGAACACGATGTGCCGCTTGCGGGGCACGCTGCCGAGCAGGTGATACATGGGCATGGGCGCCTCAGAGGTTGCCGCGGAGTTCCTGTTCGCGCTCGATGGCTTCGAACAGGGCCTTGAAGTTGCCCTTGCCGAAGCTCGTGGCACCCTTGCGCTGAATGATCTCGTAGAAGAGCGTGGGGCGGTCTTCCACCGGCTTGGTGAAGATCTGCAGCAGATAGCCGTCCGGGTCGCGGTCCACGAGAATGCCCAGCTTGGCCAATTCGTCCACCGGCTCGTCGATCTGCCCCACCCGCTGCTGCAGGTCGTCGTAGTACGACGTGGGCACGCTCAGAAACTCCACGCCACGATCACGCAGCGCCTTGACCGTGCTGAGAATGTCGTCGGTGGCCAGCGCGAGATGCTGCGCGCCGGGGCCGCCGTAGAAATCGAGATACTCCTCGATCTGCGACTTCTTCTTGCCCGAGGCCGGCTCGTTGATGGGGAACTTGATGCGGTCGTTGCCGTTGGCCATGACCTTGGACATGAGCGACGAGTACTCGGTGCTGATGTCGCTGTCGTCGAAGGTGATGAGATTGCGGAAGCCGAGCACGTCGGCGTAATAGCCCACCCAGCGATTCATCTGGCCCAGTTCCACATTGCCCACGCAGTGATCGACGAACTTGAGCCCCACATCGGCCGGCTGATAGTGCGGCGTCACGGCCTTGAAGCCGGGCAGGAACACGCCGCGATAATTGCGGCGCTCGATGAGCGAGTGAATGGTGTCGCCGTAGGTGCCAATGGCCGCAATCACCACCTCGCCGTGCTCGTCCTGATGCACCACCGGCTCATGAATGGGAATGGCACCACGCGCGACGGCCGTGTCATACGCCAGGCGCGCATCGTCCACCCACAGCGCGTAGTCCTTCACCCCGTCGCCGTGCTTGTGCACATGCTCGGCAATGGGATGATCGGGCTGCAGCGCGGTGGTCAGCACGAGGCGGATCTTGCCCTGCTGCATGAGATAGCTGGCGCGGTCGCGCACGCCCGTTTCGGGGCCGCGATAGGCCACCAGCGAGTAGCCGAAGGCCGCGCGATAGTAGTGGCTGGCCTGCTTGGCATTGCCGACGTAGAACTCGACGTAGTCGGTGCCGTTGATGGGGAACGCGTCCTGCTCGATGCCCGTCTCGGGCGTCGTCATCGTGGCCATGAGGCACACCTCGGATATGAGTCGGTGAGAAAACCGACGCGCCGGAAAGGGGCACGCCGTGTAACCGCGGACGCCTGCTGGGCAGACGTCACATACGGACCGGACTCAGATGTGCGAGCGCGGGAGGGCGCCAATCCAGGCGCGCTCCCGCTGATCCTCGACGGGCGGAGTGAACCACATACCTGAAAAATACCCCACTGCGCCGGTTTTGGCGTGGGGTGTGCCTTTCCGGCCTGCGGACTAGCTGGCTTGCAGCTCCGGCAGGTCCCGAAACAGGGCCAGGGCCTCGGGATTGGCCAGGGCGTCCACGTTCTTCACCGGCCGGCCATGGATGACCTCGCGCACGGCCAGCTCGGTGATCTTGCCGCTGATGGTGCGCGGAATGTCCCGCACCGCCACAATCACCCGCGGTACGTGATGCGGACTGGTGAATTCGCGGATGCGGCGCCGGATCACGTCACGCAGCGCATCACTCAACACCTCGCCCTCACGCATGCGCACAAACAGCACAATGCGTGAGTCCGTGCCACCCACGGCGCCCAGTGTCTGCTCCACCACCAGCGACTCCAGCACCTCGGGAATCTGCTCCACCTGGCGGTAGATCTCGGCGGTGCCAATGCGCACACCACCCGGGTTGAGTGTGGCATCGCTGCGGCCATGAATGATCAGGCCATCGTGTTCGGTCAGCTCGGCCCAGTCGCCGTGACGCCACACCCCGGGCCAGTGCTCGAAATACGCGGCGCGATAGACGGCGCCTGTGGGATCATTCCAGAATGCCACCGGCATGCTCGGGAACGGCCTCGTGCAGACCAGCTCGCCCGGTTCGTTCACCACCGGCTGCCCGTGTTCGTTCCACACTTCCACTGCCATGCCCAGTCCGCGCATCTGCAGTTCCCCGCGATGCACCGCGGCCGTGGGATCGCCGAGGGCGAAGCAACTCACAATGTCGGTACCGCCACTGATGCTCGACACCCGCACGCGCGGCCCGATGGCCTCGCGCACAAAGTCGTAGCTGGACGGGGCCAGCGGACTGCCGGTGGACAGCACGGCGCGCAACGCCGACACGTCGGCCACCTCGCGCGGACGCAGCCCCTCTTTCTCGAGCATGGCGAGGTACTTGGCGCTGGTGCCAAACACCTGCACCCGCTCGGCTTCGGCCATGCGCCACAGAATGGCGGGATCGGGCGCGAGTGGCGCGCCGTCGTAGAGCACCAGCGTTGCACCCAGCGCGAGGCCTGACACCAGCCAGTTCCACATCATCCACCCGCAGGTGGTGAAGTAGAACAGCACGTCACCTTCGCGGATGTCGGTGTGCAGCGCGAGCTCCTTCCAATGCTGCAACAGGGTGCCACCGGCACCATGCACCAGACACTTGGGCATGCCCGTCGTGCCACTCGAGTACAGCACGTACAGCGGATGATCAAACGGCAGACGCGTGAACTGCAGCTCGTGCGCCTCGGCGCCGGCACCAACACCAGAACCCGTATGCGCGTGCGCCGCCAGCACCACATCGAAGCGCTGCGCGCCCGGCAGCCCATCGAGCGCCGGCGTGGCCTCCACGTAGGGCACCACCCAGGTGGCTGCGAGGTCGGGCAACGCAGCCACGATTTCACGCAGCCGCGCGAGACAGTCCACGCGCTTGCCCGCATACCAGTAGGCGTCGGCCGCCACCAGCACCTTGGGCGCAATCTGCCCGAAGCGGTCGAGCACACCCTTGGTGCCAAAGTCCGGCGAGCAGCTCGACCAGATGGCCCCGAGTGATGCCGTGGCCAGCATGACCACCACCGCCTCGGGCAGGTTGGGCAGCCAGCCTGCCACACGGTCCCCCACACCAACACCTGCTGCACGCAGCGCGGCGGCGCACCGCGCCACCTGCACACGCAGCTCGGCATACGATATGCGACGCTGCGCCCCGTGTTCGTTCCACGCGACCAGCGCCGTGCCCTCGTCTCGGCGGCGCAGCAGGTGCTCGGCAAAGTTGAGCCGCGTGTCGGTGAACCAGCGCGGTCCCTGCCACGTACCGTCCACCACATGCGGCGGTCGCATAAACTCGCCGCCCTGCAGCACGGACGTCCACGGCGCGTCGGCCGGTCCCGGTCCGTCGGCCATGATGTGTGCAGCGCGCCAGATCTCGGCCCAGAAGCGCTCGGGTTCCGTCACGCTCCAACGTTGCAGCGCGTGACTGTCTTCGACATCGGCAGGCGTCACGCCGCGTGCGCGCAGGTCCATGAGGAACTGCCACAAGCGGGTCTGCTCACGCTCGCTGGCGCTTGGCTCCCATACCGGACGCCACACCGGACCTTCGGACACGTTCACTTCACTTCCTCGCGGGCGAGGGCTACGGCGCCGCACCCCGGACCGTGCGCCTCACAGTACCAGCCGTGCCGGTCGTGAAAAACCAGATGCGGCGCGTCGTTGGGTCTCAGCCGCACGCGCACCAGATGTTCGACGCCGGTGCGCGGCCCTACCACGGCCCTCGCATCCAGCACGTCCACCACCGGCTTGACCGGAAAGAGGTCGAGCTGGGTGGCGGGCAGGCCGAGGGCATCAGCAGCCGATGACGAACGACGCGGGGGCATGCACAACTCTCGCCCACACGCGCCATGCCACGCAAGCTGTGATTGGCCCCGTCGTCGGCCCCGCCAGATGAAGGTGGGATGGTGCTCCCCGGCTTGCGCCCTCTGCTCAGTTGAGAAGCCATTCTTGCTCATTTGGTCGGCCCGGAGCGAAGATTCCCGGTGGCCGGTGGAACTCGGCGGGGCACGCCGTCGTGTCTGCTGCCGCGTTGCGGTTGACCAGGCGACCCACATCAATTCCCTTCAACACATGTCTGAAATTCTCCCATTCGTCCTTGTCCTGGTTTGGCCGCTCTTCCTTCTGACAGGACTCGGAGGTGCCGGGTATCTGGGATTGCGCGCTGTTCGGGCTCTCGAGAGACGCAGTAGGGCTGCTCCTGAGTTGGAAGCCTTGCGTGAGCGGATAGAGCTGCTCGAGCAACAGCTGGAGTCGCAGAGCGAGGAGCTTCGTCGTGTGACCGAGGGACAACAGTTCACCGAACGTTTGCTCAGCGATCGGCATGGCACGCCCCCTGATCGATAGTTGGAGCGGGATTCGCGCCGGCTGGGCGCACATGAGTGGGGCAAGCGCAGCGTGCACATTTGATCGCACAACAGGAAACTTTTTTCGTCTTTCTTGAACGCCGATGACCAGCACTGACGCGATGGGAGTGTTTCAGGAAGCGATCGCCGCACTCAAGGCCCAGGACTTCGTTCGTTTGGCCGGCCTGTGCGATCCTGTATCGCTGAGGAGCTTTCAGCGATCAGTCTTGAGTCAATTGGACCCGCACGTGTCCCACGCAACACTCACGGTCGAACAGCTCATGCAAGCGGTTCCCGACATGCCCAGGCAGGTCGCGGAGTACCAGACTGCCCAGTATCGACGGGACGGCGACCCTGCTCGACGCCTGGAACGTCTGCTCCCCGGATTCGAGTCAGTGGAAGCCGTGCGCGCGTTGGACGCTGGACAACTGTTCTCCGCATGGATTGAGGCGCGCTCACCACGTCGCATCGTGGAGCGCGAGGTTGCAGCAGGTCGCGCGGCACCCGAGATGCTTGCGGTCGCCGCGGAGTTCAGCGACAGAATGTATGACTTCCTCGCCCTCGGTGCCGTCGAAGATGGTGCGCGAACGGCATATGTATTGTACAGGATCGGTGCCGACGGGAGACAACCACAAGCGAGCGATGACAGGGCAGATTTCGCGGAACTACCGGATGAGGAATACGAGCTTTCCCGCGAGACAGAGGGCGTTGCACCGCCACAAGTGGCACGCTGCATTCGTCAGCCAGACGGCTCGTGGCGATTGTACGCGGATTATGACTTCCTGTCGCTCGGATCGTTTGCCATTCAAGTAGGTCCAGGCCGTGAGGAATCGCCGGACCATCCGGCGGAACGCGCGTCCTGACCTTGCATTGCTGATGCAAAACGGGGCGAGACAGTCTGCCCAATGGTGCTCCACGTCACAGACGACGCCTAGCTTCATCGGTACTATGCTTCTGTGATCGTCCGTCGTTCGTGGGTTGACGGTTCACGGCGTGATACGCAGACTTGAGGAATGCGCACGCGGAGCTGTGCGCGTGGGTCTGCTCGACCTGATTGATACCCCCACTTCTTCACGTTCTGATGCGACGACTTCAATTGATTGGGCTGGCAGCTTTCACCAGCGCGCCCCCCGCTTTCGCTGCGCGCGCGCAAGCGCCGGCGTCTGACTCAACGGGCTTTCGCGCTGGACAATGGGGCACGGAGTTCACGCTCGGGAGCAATCTCGGGAATCCGACAGGCGTCGGCGCCCTCCGTTTCCACAGCGCACGTCGCGCGCTCCTATTGGACGTGTTTGGTCGAGTGTCCTGGCAGTCCGGCGAAGCCCTGCTGACGGAATCCCAGACTTTTGGGCGACTGCGTCTTGGCACCCGCTGGTATCGGCCCGTGACACGTCAGATCCTGCAATCGCTCACTCTGGGTGTCCTGATGTCGCGCGATCAGCGCACGCAGGAGCAACGGTACTCGGTGTCAGGTGACTCCGTGAAAACGCGGTCGAAGATCGCAGGCGGCGGGCTCTTTGCCGAACTCGGTGCCAATTGGATGGTGACGTCGCACCTGAGTCTCGGGGCCGCGTGGCATGCCGACGTCACGTACACGCGCATCACCCAACGCACGGCGGGCGGAGAGCCAATGCGGCTGCCGCCGAACGTGCGCTCGACGCAATGGAGTGCCTCCCTTGGCCAACTCGTGCTTCGTGCTGGCGTATACTTCTGAACGCGTGTTCGCATCGGTGCTGTGCCCACTCTCACACCTTCAGCACACTAGCTGACTGCTTCAGGCGTCCATCACCGCGCGCAGGTCGTCATCCAAGGCACTGGCCGCTGTTTCGCGCGTAAACCAGCTCACGACAAAGAACACCAGAAGCGACAGCACCAGGGCCAGCGCCGTCGCGGTCACGCCCGACGGAAAGCGAAACCACCCGAGATAGGCCAGCGACTCGATGCTGAGCGTGGCCACCAGCCCGGTGACAATGGAGGCCAGCGCGGCGGCCGCTGTGGCGCCCGGCCAATTGAAGCCGATGGCCAGCGCGGGCACCAGCGTGCTGGCAAACAGCCCCCAGCCAAAAATGCCAATGAATGCCACCAGGGTATCGGAGCGCAGGGCCACCAGCACCGACAACAGGGTCAGCACCACGGTCCACGCGCGGCCGCGGCGCAGTTCATCGCGCGGCGTCATGCCAAACGCGCGTGGCAGGTCGCGTGTGCAGGCGGCCGCCCCAATGCTGAGAAACGAATTCACCGTGCTCATGATGGCGGCCGTCACCGCCGACAACACCAACGCGGCCAGTGGCCCCGGCGTGAAGGCGCGCAGGAATGCCGGCGTGGCATCGTCCGGGTGCGACAGCGGGGGCATGACGCCGCGCAGCACCTGCACCTTGACCGCCACACCAACGCCCACGAACAGCAGTAGTGTCAGCGTCATGGCCAGCGTGAGCACGGCGGGAAACCAGCGCAGCTGCGAGGCATCACGCAGCATGAAATACTTGTGCGCGACATGCGGTTGCCCGAGTGTGCCAATGCCGAATACAAAGAAGAAACTCAGCGCGGCCAGAGGACTGAGACTGCCCCACGGCGAAAGAAAGCCGGGCGCTTCGCTGAGCAGCGTACGGGACATGCTGGCCATACCGCCGCCACTGTCCAGTGCGTAGGCAAACACCGCCGTCGACGCCACGGCCATGAGCAGACCCTGAAACACATCGGTGTAGAGTCCGGCCAGAATGCCGCCGCTCGCGCTGTAGGCCAGTACCACCAGCGCGCCCACACAAATGGCCGAAGCAAGACTCAGTCCCAGCGTACTTTCGAGCACCAGACCCAGCGCCAGCAGGTTGGTGGCCATGTAACTCACCACCGCGAGCAGAATGGCCACGGCCGACCAGCCCTGCACCGCGCGCGAGCGATAGCGCGCCGCCAGCGCTTCAGGAATGGTGAAGACTTCGCGCTTGTCCACCAATGCGCGGAGTCGCCGCGCCAACACGGCCGCGCCCATGGTGTTGGTGAGCGCGGCGGGCAGAATGATGAACATGGCGCCGAGGCCCACGCGATAGATGAGGCCTGGCCCGCCAATGAACGTGAAGCCCGACAGCGTGGTGGCCATGGCTGCGATGGCCAGCGTCACCAGCCCCACACCGCGTCCGGCCACAAAAAAGTCGCGCGCCGTGCGCGTGCGGCGCGCCGAGTAGATGCCAATGCCCGCCACCACGGCGAAATACAGCAGCGCGACGGTCAGCATCTGCACGCGCTCACTCACCGTCGGCCACCGCCACAAAGGTCTTTGCGTAAACCCAGGGCAGCGCTACCGACGGCACCGCCACCACCAGCACCAGCAACACCAGCACGCGCGGCGGCAGACCAAGCCAAAGCGGCGTCGTGGCCTGCTCCGCCGGCATCAGCAACACGGCCAGCAGCCCGCTCAGCACACTCAGCGCCACCACCACCAGCGTGAGGACCCAGCGCCGGTCGCGCGCACTGCGGCCACGCGTACTGAGCGCCATGGCGCCCACCATGATGGCCGGCTGCGCCGCGGCCATGAGCCAGGCGCTGCGGGCGGGCCACGGCGCGGCGGCAAAGGCCAGCGCGTAAGCCAGCGCGACCGCCATGGTGCCGCCAACCACCAACATCAGCCCAAGGCGAGCGATGGGCGGAAAGCTGGGGCGGACGTCCCGGGACGCAGACGGTGTATGCGCGGTCATGCCGCAGGATAATGCCGTGTGTGAGCGGAACACGATCCGGGCAGGGCGTGGGGTTGCTAATTTTCGAGGATGACCGAGGCCCTGGCCGCTCCCGCCAAATCCACTCGCAGTCTCTGGGTGCGTCTGCTTGTGGCGCTCACCAGCGCGACGGCTCTGGTGGCCACGGTGCTGGTGGTAGCCGCCGCGGCCGTGTTTCCGCCCATCGGGGCGCGGCGCACCGCGCGCGCGGCAGCTGAAGCCGAGGTCTCGTCACAGCTCGAGACCGATGAGCGCGTGGTGGCGCAGGCCTTTGCCTCGCAGCGACGTTGGACCGACATGTGGCGTGAATCGTTTGGCGTGGTGGTGGCCACCGATCGCCGTCTGCTGTATGTGGGCGCGCCCCCTACCCCGTTGCTGCGGCCACGCGATGAGGGGCCACTCGAACTGCTGGTGGAAAGCTACCCCTACGCCTCCGCCTTCACGCTCGACCCGCGCACGCTGTGGGGAGGCCGCGTGCGGGGCCTCGTGCTGCGCACACCGCTCACACAGGTGGACTTTCTCGTCGACGACAACGACTGGGACCGCGCGGCACGCATTGCCCGTGCGGCCTCCGAGGCCCGTCGCGCCGTGACGCAGGAAATGCAGCAACTCGATGACGTGACACGCGCGCCCCTGCCACGCGCAGAACAGTACGAGACCTATGTGGTGCGCCGCGGCGAAACTCTTACCGGTCTCGCGCTGCGCTTCCGTACGTCGCCCGATGTGCTGCGGCAGCTCAATCAGTTGCGCACCGATCGCATTCAATCCGGGCAGCGGCTTAGGGTGCCGAAACACTTGTCCGTTCCTGAGCAACCGGCCGACTCAAGCGTTTATCGATGACACTTAGGGAAGCTCTGATCAGGT
>NZ_DLHL01000018.1:0-62312 GCF_002483225.1 Gemmatimonas sp. UBA7669
AGCTAAACCTTGGCCCAAGTAATAGCTGAGGGCGTAAGTTTCGGCAGGGAATCGGGTCGCGAGCGGTGCTCGCGGCCCGATTCTTTTTGGGGTAACAGCAACTGCGGCGGGCGCGGTCCACTGCTTTGCGCTGTGAGCTATGGGCTCTGGGTGTGAGTGGTGCACCGTCGGCATCGCGGCGGTCCGACGCCGACCCCGACCCCGACCCCGACCAAGACCCCGACCGCTCGTGCCTCGCCCGCTGTTTCTTACCGCGGTCCCACCTTACGCCGTCCACCTTACAAGGTCCCATCTCTCAAGATCTCAGATCCGAGAGGCGAGAGCCGTTAGATTTACCCTATGCTCGCCCTGCTCCATCCCGTCGCTCAACTCTCGTTGCGCGAGTTCTCGGTCCACCCGAGTACGACTATCGGCATCGGCCTCTTCGCCGCCGCGTACCTCTGGCGCGCCCGCCAGGGCCCGTCCCCCGAAGACCTCGTCCCGGTCGGCCAGCAGACACCGCAAAGCCCCGACACGCCCGGCCCGAGCGGCCCGCAGCGTCTGGCCTATTTCACCTCGCTGCTGCTGCTCTTCCTCACGCTGAACGGTCCGTTGCATGACCTCAGCGATTTCTATCTGTTCAGCGGCCACATGGTCCAGCATCTCATTCTCACGCTGGTCGTGCCGCCGCTCATGGTGTTCGGTACACCGGGCTGGATGCTGCGTCCGCTGCTGCGCCGCGCACCGTTGTTCCGCGGTGCCCGCAAGCTCACGAGCATCACCTGGTGCTTTGTGATCTTCAACCTCGTGCTGGCGTTCTGGCATCTGCCGCCGATGTACAACCTCGCGCTGGCCAGCCACCCCGTGCACATCCTGCAGCATCTCATGTTCATCGCGGCGTCCGTGCTCATGTGGTGGCCGCTCATGTCACCGCTGCCCGAACTGCCGCGCGCCGCGTATCCCGCGCAGATGCTGTACTGCTTCCTCATGGTCATCCCCATGTCGATCATCTCCATCTACATCGCCATGGCGGACACCCTGCTGTATCCGGCGTATGCGGCCGCGCCGCGCATTCTGGGCATCACGCCCATGCAGGATCAGCAGTATGGCGGCCTGATCATGTGGATCCCGGGCGGCGTGTTCTTCTATGCGGTGATGACGGTGGTGTTCTTCAAGTGGTCGGCACGCGGCGAAGACAGCGAGGCCAGCGCGCAGATTGGCTGGGTGCCGGGAGCGAGCGCGTGAACAAGAAACGGCCAACTGCGGGAGCGAAGAAGTCGGCAGCCGGCAAGCCGAAAGCCGGAGGGGCCGGAGCCAGGAACGCGAGACCGGCAGCGAGGCCGGCACCGAAACAGCAGGCGAGTGGCGGCAAGACGGCGAGCAATCGGCCGAGCACGCCCTCTCGCGGCGAAACCGTGGGGCAGGAGACCAACGCCGTCCGCGTCTCCCGCATCATCGATGCACCGGCCGCCTCCATTCTGCGCGCCGTGACCGATGCCGATCGTCGCGGCTGGGCGCCGGTCCCGGTGGCGCGTGTCGTGAGCATCCTCGCGCCGCGCTTTGTGCGTCTCGCACTGCCCGATGGCTCGCAGGTGGCCATCACCATTACCCGTCAGGGCAACACACGCTGTGGCGTGCAGATTGAACACATGGGGCTTGCGGCCAATCGGCCGATCGCCGACGTGAAGCGGGAGTGGATGGGCGCGCTCGCGGGGCTGGCTGAACAGCTCGACGCCGAGTGGGACTGACGTCGTGTCGACGTCGAACGCGCGACTGATGTACGTCGCGTGAGTCCCGGTGGGGCGGTGTTGAACCGCCCCGCGAAACGCTCCATCAGGTCATGACAGGTTGTTGGAGGGCCTCAGGCCTCCAACCGTCCCCCGATGGACGCGTCCACACGACCCGCGAGCGATGGATGCTGCCGCCACATGTAGAAGCCCATGGCTGCCGCGGCGATGAGATTCGCCACCAGGACCTGCAGCCAAGTGAGCTGACCAAAGCCTTCGGCCAGCACCGACGTGAAGCCGGTCCACCCCACCTCGAACGCCACAAACAGGCCAATCACACCGATCAGCACCGAGGGCGCCTTCTCCGCCTTGTTCACCGCCCAGGCGAACGCGAGCCCGAGCAGCGTGAAGATCGCGAAGTGAAACACGGTGTAGCCGAGGAACGCCCCGGCGCGGCTGGGCAGCTCACCGCCCAAAAACAGTGAGCCCACCGCGTTGCCCAGCATGATGGGTGTGGCGAATGGATCGCCGCGCACCAGATCGAGGATGGCGAACCACAGCGCAATGGCTATGGCGCCGATGAGTCCCACCGAGATCCCCTCCCGGTACGCCGCGGACTGCGTTGGAGCAGAGTGCGTGGACATCCGTGCCTTCCTCCTCTCTTGGAAGTGATGGGAAAGGGCTGCGCCCCCTCGACAAACTCTCATCCGATGGACACACTGTCCAATCATGAGCGCTCCCCTTCGCCCCCGTCAAAGACAAACCCCCCAGGCCCGCCAATGGTTCATTCTGGCCGGCGTGACCTTTGCCACCCTCGCGGCCGCCTGTGGCGGTGAGCGGCCGGCCCGCAAGAAGGACGTGGCCGCCGAGGTCCCCACTGGTCCCACTTGTACCACAGCCGACAGCACGCCCGTGGGCCTCGCGGTGCTCGAGTACATCACCACCGCCTTCCCCACGCCGCAGCGCTACCTGCAGGCCGCAGGAACGGACTCAGCCGTGCCGGAAGACGGCTTCAAGGTCATGCAGCTCAAGGGTCCCACGTATTACTACAGCAGCGATCCCAAGGCTCAGCAGCAGGTCAAGGACAAGCTGGCCTCGGTGGGCCCCTACGCCACGCTGCTCGTGGTCTACAAGGGCAAGACGGAGAAGGACAACGGCAACGACGTGACCGTCTCGCTCGCTGGCCACTACGTGGGCGGTGATCACGACGGCAAGGTGGCCGAGGCGCGCGACATCAACCTGCGCTGCGACACCACCGGCTGGCGCGTCACCAACCCCAAGGAGAAGCCCAAGGTTCCGGGCGACAGCGCCAAACCGGCCGCGGGCGCGAAGGCGTGAAGACCGAGCGACTCGTCTCGCTCGACGTCTTTCGCGGCATGACCGTGGCCGGCATGCTGCTGGTCAACAACCCGGGAACCTGGTCAGCCATCTATCCGCCGCTGGCGCATGCGCCGTGGCATGGATGGACCCCGACTGACCTCATCTTCCCGTTCTTTCTCTTCATCGTTGGCATCACCACCGAGCTCTCGCTGCGCGCCCGTCGTGCGCGTGGCGACGACGAAGGCGCCATCGTGCGCCAAGTGCTGCGCCGCGGCTCGCTGATCTTTCTCTTCGGCCTGCTGCTCTCGGGCTTCCCGTTCTTTACCTGGCCGCCCGCACTCGAAGGTGCAAGTGTCCTCGAGCGCGTCGTGCATCGCGTGGAGCACTGGCGCATCATGGGCGTGCTGCAGCGCATCGGCGTGGCCTATCTGTGCGGCGCGCTGCTCACGCTGCGTACCACCCTGCGTCAGCAACTGCTCATCGTGCTGGCACTGCTGTTCGGTTACTGGGCGCTCATGACGCTCGTGCCGGTGCCTGACACCGGTGTGCCGGGGCGCTTTGTCCTCGACAAGCCCGATCAGTTACTCAGCGCCTGGCTCGATCGCACCGTGCTCGGTGTGGACCACCTGTGGTCGGGCGCCAAGACCTGGGACCCCGAGGGCCTGCTCAGCACCCTGCCGGCCATCGCCACCATGATCTGCGGTACATTTGCCGGCCGCTGGATTGCCGAGCAGCAGCGTCCGCTCACCGAGCGCCTCGCGGCGCTGTTTGCGGTGGGCGCGCTGGCCATGATGCTCGGGCTCATGTGGCACTGGGTCTTCCCCATCAACAAGAACATCTGGACCAGCTCGTACGTAGTCTTTACGGCCGGCATCGGCGCCGTGTCCCTGGCCACCTGCATGTGGCTCATCGATGTCATGCAGTGGCGACGTTGGACCTTCCCGTTCGTCATTTATGGGGTGAACCCGATGCTGGCGTTTCTCGGGTCCGGCCTCATGGCCCGTCTCATCGCGTCGCTATGGACCTGGGAGACGGCGGAGGGCACACGGACCTCTCTGCAGGCATTCGTGTTCAAGACCATGTACGCGTCATGGCTTCCGCCGCGGGAAGCGTCCTTTGCGTACGCCGTGAGTTTCGTGGCGCTGTGGTTCCTGATTCTCTGGGGCGCCTGGAAACGCGGTTGGGTTCTCAAGGTGTGAAGGCACGGGGTCGTGTGATGGCGAAGACACAGCGGACGATGCGCACGGTGGCGCTGCTGGCCGGTTTGGCACTCGCGGAAGTGTTGGCCATGCCGCAGCCGCTGGACGCGCAGACGTCGACACGCAGCAAGGCGCGCAGCAGCAGCACACGCTCGCGTTCACGCGCCACCACCACGCGTCGCGCCAAGGCGCCCGTGGTGCCGGTGCTGCGGCACACCACACCGCGGGGCGCCGAGGCACTCACCGGCGACCTCGGCACCCTGCTCTCGAGTCGCACCCGCAACGGCGAGTGGGGCGCATTGGTGGTCAGTATCACTCGCGGCGACACCCTGTTCTCGCGCGGTGCCGACAGCAAGCTGGTGCCGGCCAGCACCATGAAGCTCTTCACGGCCGCCATCGCGCTCGAAAAGCTGGGCCCCGAACACACCTACAGCACCGACGTGCTGCGCGATGGACCGCTCAGCGACGCTGGCGTGCTGTCGGGCAACTTGGTGCTGCGTGGCGACGGTGACCCATCCCTTTCCACGCGCTTTGTGCGTGGCGGGCCAGGCGCGGCCATGAGTCTGCTGGCGCAGTTCACGGCCGGCGCCGGCATCAAGCGAGTCACGGGCAATCTCATTGCCGATGCCAGCGCCTTCGAATCGCGTCGCATCCCCGAGGGCTGGCTCTCACGTTACGCCGGGGCCGGGTACGCGGCGCCGTTCTCCGCGCTCTCGCTCAACGAAAACATCGTCATTGTCGGCGTGACCGCCGGTTCGAGCGGTGGTGGCGCCAAGGTGTTCCTGGAGCCCGCGTCCACGGCACTCACCGTGACCAACACCGTGCGCACCGTGTCCGGCAGTGGCTCACGCATCACCGCGCGCCGCGTCGGCGACGATCGGGTCGTGGTGTCGGGCACCATCGGCGCACGCGCCGGCACGGTGAAGTATCAGCTGGTGGTCGGCGACCCGGTCACGTTCACCGCCGGTGCATTTCGCGCGGCGCTCGAAGCGCAGGGCGTGCAGGTGGACGGCGACATCATCGTGGGCCGCACACCCGCCTCCGCCACCGTGGTCACGTCCCTCCCTTCGCCGCCGCTTGCACGACTGATTTCGGTCATGAACCGTGAGAGCATCAACCTGCTCGCGGAGCAGATCTATCGCAGTGCGCCCCGCGGGCCTTCACGGCTTGGCGTGGGCAGCGCACAGACGGCGGGCGCAACACTGCAGGATTTTCTCGTGAACGAAGTGGGTGTGCCGGCTGGTGCCGTGCGCGCCACTGATGGCAGCGGGCTCTCGGTGCTGGACAGCGTGACGCCGCGTGCGCTGGTCGAGCTCCTCGCCCACGCCCATCGCGCGCCATGGGGCAGTGCCTTCCATGCGTCGCTGCCGGTGGCCGGCGAATCCGAGCTGCTGCGCAATCGCATGCGCGCGACGCCTGCCCAGGGCAACCTGCACGCCAAGACCGGCACCACCAACGACGTGATTGGCCTCTCGGGCTACGTCACGGCGGAGAACGGGGAGATTCTCGCCTTTGCGTTTCTTTACAACGGCAAGGATCGCTGGCACGCCCGGGAGACCATCGATGCGATGGGGCCGACGATGGCGGCGTTCACGCGCGACTGAGATGTGGTGTGTTGGCTGGCACCGTTGAACTGAAGGTGTGAGGATCAGAGGATCCGGGGATACGAGAGGGCGGGCCATGGGGCACATCGTTTTCGAGTGCCCCATGGCCCGCCCCCTCATGTCCTCAAATCCTCTGATCCTCACACCTTCTGTTCAACGGTCCAGCGGACCACTCACCGCCGCCGGTTCGCCCGATCCTTACCCGTCGGCAACGGCCCACGCACCACCCGCGCTCCGGCCAGCGGCTCGAGTGATCCGCGTGTACCCTCGCCAATCCGGGCCGCCGCCATGAACCCGGCGCCGCTCGTGGCCGACGCCACCGTGCCGTTGTAACCCACCGCAAACCCGCCGCCACTGCCGCTGGGCGCGCCGCTCACACTCCACAGCAGTTCCGACGTGCCGCTCGACATGGCACTCCAGCTGCTGCCGTTCCAGCGGAGAATCGTGCCCGAGGCGCCGGTCGCGTACACATCGGTGGACGAAGGACCCCACACCGAGGTGAGCACCGCGCTGGTACCGGGGGACTGTGTGCTCCACGATCCGCTGAAGCCGAATGCCAGCCCGCTCGAACCGGCCGCACTCGCGCCAACCGCGAGCGCCCCGCTGCCCGTGGCAAACACACCGGCCAGCGTGCCCGTGGTGGGCGCTGCGACCGGGCTCCACGAGCTGCCATTGAAGCGCAGCGCCGCGCCGTTCTCGCCGGTGGCGAAGACGTCGTTGGCACTGCTGCCGTGCACCGCCCACAGCGCCTGCGCGGCCGTGGTCACGACACTCCAGCTGCTGCCGTTGAATCGCAGCACCTGTCCCGCCGATGTGGTGGCGTACACGTTGTTGGCCGCCGTACCCCAGAGTGCGTACACGTTGCCGCTGCCCGGGAAGGCCATGTTGCTCCACGACGAGCCGTTCCAGCGCAGCATGGTGCCGTTGTCACCACCCGCAAAGGCCTCGCTGCTGCTGGCTGCCCATACCGTGTTGAGCGAGGAGGTTGTTGGCGTGCTCTGACGCGTCCAGCTGCTGCCGTTCCAGCGATACACCGATCCGAACTCGCCCACCGCCCAGGCGTTGTTCGATGCGCTCGTCCACACATCAATGAGGTCGGGCGCCTGATTCACCGTTTCCCAGCTGCTGCCGGTAAAGCGCATCACGCTGCCGCGCTGACCCGAGGTCCAGGCATTGCCGCTGCCGTCCACCGACACACCGTAGAGTCGCGGTGCATACGGTGTGCTCACCGTGCTTACGCTGCTGCCGTCAAGTTGCAGCAGGCCCACGTCACTGGCGATGTACTGCCGCCCGCCGTTGGCCGATGAACCGGCCACGCCGTAGAAGTCGGCCGAGTTGCCGCTGTTCACGTTCTGCCAGCTCGAGCCATTGAAGCGCAGCAGTGTACCCGAGGTGCCAACCGCCACCACGTTGCTGCTGCTCGAGCCTGACACCCCGTACAGCGTCTGGTTGGTGGGTGTGTTCTGACGCGCCCAGGCGGACCCGTTCCAGCGCACCACCTCACCGCCGTCACCCACGGCCCAGGCCTGTCCGCCGGTGCTCCACACGGCGTTGAGTGTCTCAGTCAGCCCTGTGCTGCTTGCTGTCCAGTTGGATCCGTTCCAGCGCAGCGCCGTGCCGTTGGCGCCCACGGCAAAGCCCACGGAGCCGCTTTCCATCCACACGGCGTTGAGCGTGTTGCTCGTGCCGCTCGTCTGGGCACTCCACGACGACCCGTTGAAGCGCACGATGCGGCCACCCGTACCCACCGCCACCACATTGCTGGTGGACGAGGCCGACACCGACAGGAACTGCGTGCTGTACGTCGAACCCGACGCGGTCAGCGACCACGCACTGCCGTTCCAGCGATACACATTGCCCTGCGAGTTCACCGCCCAGGCATTGTTCGCGTCCACCACCTTTACCGAGACCACATCTTCGAACAGCGCACCGCTCACGCGTGCACTGGACCAACTGACCGCAAGACGCGTGGCTGGCGGGCTCACCGTAATGGTCGCGGTGGCGGTTCGTGACGTATCGGCCACCGAGCGCACCGTAATGACCGCGCTGCCCTGTCCAAGGCCGCTCACGAGACCGGTGAAGTTCACACTCGCCACACCGGGGTTGCTGCTCATATACGTCACCCCCGTGCTCTGACCACCCGGCGCATTCACGGTTGGCGTGAGCTGGACCGACTGGCCGGCAGTGATCGACGCCGAACTCGGCGACACACTCAGCGACACCGGCGACAGCACCGTCACGGAGGCCGTGGCCTGACGGGTGGTGTCACCCACCGATACGGCGGTGATGGTGGCTGAACCCGCCGACATGGCGGTCACGAGCCCGCTGCTCGACACCGACGCAATGGCGGGCTGACTCGATCGCCAGGTGACAGCGGTGCTGGCCCCCGGATCGCCCAGCACCGTGGCACTGAACTGCTGCGTGCCGCCCGTGCTCAGCGACGCGCTGGCCGGATTGATGTTCACCGACAGCACGCGCGGTTCCACCGTAATGCTGGCCGATGCGCGACGTGTCGTGTCCTGAGCCGACACCGCGGTGATGACGGCCGTGCCAACCGCGACACCCGATACCACACCGCCGCCGGATACCGACGCCACACTCGGGTTGCTGCTGCGCCAGGAAACCGCCGTGCTCTGACCCACCTCGGCCTGTACCGTGGCCGTGAGCACCTGCTGCTCGTTCACACGCAGCGTGGCGCTGGAGGGTGAAACCTGCACCACCACGCCGTTCACCACGTCCACCGACGCCGTACCACGCTTGGTCGTGTCCACCACCGACAATGCCGTGATCGTGGCACTGCCGTTGGCAATGCCGGTCACGACACCATTGGACGACACGCTTGCCACCGCGCCATTGCTGCTGCGCCAGATCACGGCCGTCACGGCACCCGGGTCGGCGGCCACCACCGCACTCAATGTGGCCGACGCACCAGGTGACACGGATACGCTGGCAGGCGATACACTCACCGACTGCACACGCGGCACCACCGTGACCGTCGTGCTCGCTCGGCGCAACGTGTCCGCCACCGAGATGGCGGTGACGAGGGTGGTGCCAAAGCCCACCGCCGTGGCGCGGCCGTTGCTGTTCACGCTCGCAATGGACGGATTGCTGCTGCGCCATGTGACCGCTGTGCTCACCCCCGCGCCGGCCGTCACGGTGGCCACGATGTCCACCGTCTGTCCGAGATCGAGGGCCACGGTGGCCGGGTTCACCGACACCTGCGGCGGCACCCGCACCGTGATGCTGGCCGTGGCGCGCTTGCTGGTATCGGCCACACTCAAGGCCGTAATGGTGGTGCTGCCAAGCGACACACCGGTCACGGCGCCGTTGGCTGCCACCGACGCCACCGAAGGATTGGCACTGCGCCAAATGATGCCCGTAGGGACGCCCGCGTCGCCCAGTACCGTCGCGGTGAGGACCTCCGTGGCCTGCGGCGCGAGGGTAAGAATGGCTGGTGAGATCATCACATCGCGCACAGCCGGTGCCACGGTCACGGTGGCCGTGGCGTGTCGGCTGTCATCGGCCACCGAGGTGGCGGTGATGATGGTCGTGCCCATGCTCTGCGCCGTCACCAGGCCGCTGCTGCTCACCACGGCCACCGCCGGGTTGCTGGACGACCAGGTCACCGCCGTGTTCACACCGGCATCGGCCTGCACATTGGCCGAGAACTGCCGCGTACCACCCGGCTGCAACAGCGCGCTGCTCGGCGTCATCGTCACCACGGGCGCGTAACGCACCGTGATGAGTGCCGTCGCGCGCTTGCTCGTGTCTGCAGCCGCAAGTGCCGTCACAATGGCCGTGCCCACGCGCAACGCGGTCACCGTGCCGTCATCGTTCACACTGGCCACCGACGCGTTGCTGCTGCGCCAGATGGTGGTGGTGGGGATGCCCGGATCGGCCGACACCGACGCCACCAGCGTGGCGCTGTCGCCAAGGAAGAGCGACACCGCCGAAGGCGACACGTCGAGATCACGCACCGCGCCGGTGATGCTCACCGTGGCGCTGCCGCGGCGTGTGCTGTCGGCCAGCGACACCGCCGTGATGGTGGCCGTGCCCTGCGATACGCCGGTCACCATGCCCGTGCTGGCCACCATGGCAACGGACGGATTGCTGGAGCGCCATTGCACCGCCGTGGACAAGCCCGCTTCAATCTGCACGGCAGCCTGCAGGGTCCGCGTTTCACCGGCCACCATCTGCACCGACGCGGGGCTCACCGTCACGACACGCGGCGGCCCGACGCGAACGATGGCCGAGTCGCGCAACGCGACATCAGCGGTGGAGGCAAGGCGCACGGTGGCCGTGCCCACGCCATAGGCCACGAGCTTGCCGCTGTTGCTCACGCTCAATACCGACGCATCACTGCTGCTCCACACCACGGCGCGTGACTGTGTGGAGTCGACGTCCACCAGGCTCTGCAGCTGCGCTTCGTCGCCCACCCACAGCTGCGACGGCGCACCGATGATGGCCACACTGCGTGCGGTCGTCACCACCAGTTGTGCGAGCGCGACCACACGCGGGTCACCCACGGCGTTCACCCGCACCAGGCTCGTGCCCGGCGCAATGGCGGTCACCACACCCTGCGGATTGACAGAGGCCACCGCCGGATTGTCAGTCTGCCAGCGCAGCTCCAGCAGTGCCCCTTCGTCGGCATCAAGCGACGGAGTGAAGCGGAAGGTGTCGCCCGCGCGCACACTGGCACTGGCCGGCGACAGGGTGAGCGTGCGAATGGCAGCCACGTTCACGGCGATGTCCTGCACCATGCTGCCGATCTGCGCGCGGATGGTCGTGCGCCCCGGCGCGCGCGCGGTAATGACCGCAGTGGTGCCCACACCGGCCACGTCGGCCACGGTAATGTCGGCACTGCTCCAATTCACTGACGCGCCTGCCACCATATTGCCAGCGGCGTCACGCACCTGTGCGGTCACCTGCTCAGACGCACCCACCGACGACAGGCGCAGCGAAGCGGTCGATAGGTCGAGTCGCGCCGGTGCGCCGACGCTGCCCCCGCCATTGTTGCCACCATTGTTGCCTCCGGGCGCGACCACATCGGCGCCACCGGCACAGGCGGAAAGCAGCACCGCCGAGAAAAGCAGCGCAGACAGGGGACGTGCGCCACGGCGGCGTGACGGATGTGCAGCGATTCGTGACATGGCAACCACAGGGACCGCGAGTGAAGGAACGCCTCACGATGCACGGGCCCGCTCTGGCGGTGCCCCCACATCGCGATCGCTCCCAAGTCGTCCAGATCTCACGTGATGGACGATTCACTCACGGCGGCGGCACGCCTTCCGTGTGACGATCGGGCCAGCCGTGTGCGTTGTGTCACACCGCTGGCACAACCGTCACACCTGCCGTGCTATCGGCGCGGTGGCCCGGCCGGGCGACGCAGCGGGGCCATACCCGAGGTCCGTGCCTCGGATCGCAGCGGGGCGCGGAGATTGAGTCGCGGCTGGTGTGTCGGGAGCGGGCCACGGCGCAGACGGGCGCCGCGATCCGGATCCAACGCTACACGGCCTCCGCCGAGTGGCGCGGTGACGGCCATCACGCTGCTGCGAAATGCCGTGTTGGAGCCAGTCAGCACCGTGCTGTTGTAGCCCACAGCAAAAGCGCCGCCGCTTGCATCGGGTGCGCCCGACACGGACCAGAGCAAGTCGGTGGTGCCTGAGGCCAGGGCACTCCAGCTGCTGCCATTGAAGCGCAGCAGGGTGCCGCCATCTCCCGTCGCGTAGAGGTCGTTCACACTCGGGCCCCACACCGACGTCAGCACGAAGGACGCTCCCGTATTGAGAGCGCGCCACGAGGTGCCATTGAATCCGTAGGCCGCCGGGCTTCCGCCCGTGCCGTCGGCGCCGACGACGTACACGTCACTCAGGCCGGTGAGCCAGAGCCCCGTGATGGTGCCCGTGCTGGGCGGCGGCGCGCTGCTCCACGTCGTGCCATTGAAGCGCAGTACCGTGCCATTCTCCCCGCCTACCACCACGCTCGAGGCGTTGGCGCCGTACACCGCCCAGAGACTGCTCGAGGCCGTGGTCACCATACTCCACGCCGTGCCGTTCCAGCGCAGCACTTCACCGCGATCGGTGGCCGCATACACGTTGTTGGCTGCCGAGCCCCAGAGGGAAAACACATTGCCGCCGCTGGGGAAGGACATGGCGGTGAAGCTGGTGCCGTTCCAGCGCAGCATCGTGCCGTTGTCGCCGCCAACAAAGGCGTCGGTCACGTTCACGGCCCACACGGCATTGAGTGTCTGCTGGGTCGGGGTGTTGAGCCGCGTCCAACTGGAGCCGTTCCAGCGGTACACAAAGCCGAACTCGCCAACCGCAAAGCTGTTGCTGGCCGATGTGGTCCACACATCGAGCAAGTCGGGTGCGAGGTTGAGCGTGGTCCATGTGGACAGACCACGCAGCACCGCGCCGCGCTGTCCGCCGGCCCACATGCTGCCCGTGTTGTCCATGCTGAGCCCGTACATGGCCGGCGCATATGGCGTGTTCACCGCCGTGAGGGTGTTCTCGTCGAGCTGCGCCACACCGCCATCACCCACGATGTACCGCCGGCCGCTGTTGGCCGTGCTGCCCACCACGCCATAGAAGCTGCCGGGCAGCGACGACGCGCTGACAACCGTCCACACGGCGCCGTTCCAGCGCAGCACCGTGCCCTCGAGTCCCACCACCACCACATCCACCGCCGAGAGTCCATGCACGCCATACAGACCCTCGGCCGTGGGGACTTCCATGCGTGACCAGCCGCCGCCAATGCGTCGACGCACGTCCCCATCGTTGCCCACCACATACACGGTATTGTCACCGGCCCACACCGCGTTGAGATCGAGCGTGGCGCCACTGTTCTGCGCGGTCCACACGCCGCCGCTCAGTTGCAGCACCACACCGCTCGCCCCCACCGCCCAGGCTTCACCGGCGGACGGCACATACACGTTGAACAGATCACGCGTCGTGCCCGAGGTCATGCCCGACCAGGTGCTGCCGTTGAAGCGTGCGATGCGTCCCCCGCGACCCACGGCCACAATGTCGTTGGCCCCAGAGCCATGTACGGCATAGAACTGCGTGTTGAACGCCGCCCCCGTGGTGCTCACCGCCCACGTACTGCCGTTCCAGCGGTACACATCACCCACCGAGTTCACGGCATACGCCGTGTTGGCATCCACGGCATAGACGCCAAGAACGTCTTCGTAGAGCGCACCACCCAATCGCGACGCCCGCCAGAATCCGGCGAGGCGCGGCACCACGGACACCGTGACAGTATCGCGGCGCGTGGGATCGTTCTGCAGCGCGGCCGTAATGAGCGTGGTGCCAGACGAGACGCCCGTCACTACGCCCTGCTCGTTCACACTCGCGACGCTTGGCACGCTCGATGTCCACGCCAGGGTGGTGTTCACACCCGGATCGGCGTTCACCACGGCGGTGAGCGTGGTGGACGTGCCCGGGTTTACGCTCACGGCGCGTTGCTGAATGCTGACCGTGGTGATGCGCGGCGCCACGGTGAGCGTGGCGGTTGCGCGCCGCAGGGTGTCGGCCGTGGCCAGCGCGGTGATGGTCGTACTGCCCACGCCCACCGCCGTCACCACACCACTGCTGTTCACGGTGGCCACCGCCAGGTTGCCGCTGCGCCAGGTCACGGCCTGCGACACACCGGCGTCTGCGGTGACCGTGGCCGTGAACGCGCGTGTGTCGTTGATGTTGAGTGTGGCCGTGGTGGGCGAAACGGTCACGCTGCGCACACTGGGCACGACATTCACCGTGGTGCTCGCGCGCAGCAGCGTGTCGGCGGTGGAGATGGCCGTGATTTGTGTGCTGCCAAGTGCCACACCGGTCACGACCCCGTTGGCGTTGACGGTGGCAATGTTGGTGGCGCCACTTCGCCACGTCACCGTGGTGGGCAGGCCGGCGTCGAGCTGAATGCTCACCGTCAGTGCAGCGGTCTGACCCACACCGATGTTGGCGGTGGTCGGTGAGACCGTCAGCGTGCGCGCCGCCTGCACCGTGATGGTGGCCGAGCCGCTGCGCTGCGCGTTCACGGTCGACGTGGCGCGCACCACGGCCGTGCCGGTGCTGAGCCCCGTCACTACGCCACTGGCGGATACCGACGCCACAGTGGGCTGTTCGGAGGTCCAGGTAATGCCCGTGCCGGCCCCATTGGAGACATCCACCACGGCATTGAGACTCTGGGTTTCGCCCACGCGAATGGTCGCCGCACTCGGCGTCACCGTCACGCTGTTGACGGTGGGGGTGGGCGGAGGCGGAGGTGGCGTGCCCCCATCGCCCCCGCCACTGCAGGCGGCCAGCCCCCCGAGGCCGCTGCCGACCAGCACGAGGGTGAGCAGCGATCGACGGACGGGGAGCGAAAATGTGGGCATGGCCGAAGAAGGAAAACGGAAATCGCGCGCGCCGTGGCGCTGCTCACGCTGCGGCCAAAGCGCGTGGGTCGCAAGGTGGGGCGTGCCCACCCTGTGACCCACGCGTGCCCCGGGTCACCCTTTTTCTCTTCAGGGTGAGGCTTTGCCGCCCGGAGCCACGTACTCCTGCGTGAAACCCTGCGGAGAACGACGCGGTGCTGTCATGGTCTCCGGATCGAGGGCCTCGTCCAGCTGGGCCCGGGTCAACAGCCCGCGCTCCAGCACGATATCGAATACCCCCCGGCCGGTGGCCAGCGCCGTCTTGGCTACGTCGCTTGCTGCTTGATAACCAATGACCGGCACCAGGGCTGTCACAATGCCGATCGAGTGTTCGACAAAGTGACGCATGCGGTCCGCATTGGCCGTGATGCCCGTGACGCAGCGTTCCCGCAGCACCAGGCAGGCGTTGCGCATCATGTCGATGCCACGCAGCAGGCGATAGGCAATGACCGGTTCGAAGGCGTTGAGCTGCAGCTGGCCCGCTTCGGCGGCCATGGTGACCGTGACATCGCCACCGATCACGTCAAAGCAGACCTGGTTGACCACTTCGGGAATGACCGGGTTGACCTTGCCCGGCATGATGGAGCTGCCCGGTTGCATGGCCGGCAGGTTGATCTCACCAAATCCCGCGCGCGGGCCTGACGAGAGCAGTCGCAAGTCGTTGCAGATCTTGCTGAGCTTGGTGGCCGTGCGCTTCATGACACCCGAGAGCTGCACAAAGGCGCCGGTGTCACTCGTGGCTTCCACCAGATCGGGCGCGGTGAGCACGTCAATTTCCGACACCTCAGCCAGTCTGCGCGCGACCAGGTCGGCGTAGCCCGCCGGCGCGTTGATGCCGGTGCCGATGGCGGTGGCGCCAAGGTTGATTTCGCGAATGAGGTTCTGCGCCTCGGCCAAACGGTCCACGTCTTCACGCAGCGTGTGCGAAAAGGCCATGAACTCCTGACCCAAGGTCATGGGCACGGCGTCCTGCATCTGCGTGCGGCCCATCTTGAGCAGCGGCGCGAACTCGGTGCCCTTGTCCTCGAAACTGTCGGCCAGTCGCGCGAGCTCTGCGCGCAATCCCGCCAGGCTGCGGTGCAGCGCGAGGCGCACGGCCGTGGGATATACGTCGTTCGTCGACTGACTGAGGTTGACGTGATCGTTTGGTGAGACCACGTCGTACCGTCCGCGCGCTTCGTTGAGCAGCTCGAGCGCGCGATTCGCAATGACCTCGTTGGCGTTCATGTTGGTGCTCGTGCCGGCACCGCCCTGAATCATGTCCACGAGGAAGTGTTCGTGATGACGGCCGGCGCGAATTTCCCGCGCCGCGCGCACGATCACATCGCAGTGCTGCTGTTCGAGCAAGCCCAGTTCACGATTGGTGAGCGCCGAGGCTTCCTTCACCGTGGCCAGCGCTTCGATGAGCACCGGAAACTCGCGCAGCGGGATGCCGGTGATGGGGAAGTTCTCGAGCGCGCGCAGCGTCTGGATGCCATAGAGCGCCTCGTAGGGCACTTCGCGCTCGCCCAGCAGGTCCTTCTCCACGCGCGTGCGATGCCCGCCAAATCCGAGCGTGCGACCGCGTCCCACCAGCGTCGCATCGGCCTTGCGCAGACGGTCGGAAATGGCGCGCGCCGCGCGGGCCACGAGCGCCGCATAGAGCTGTGGCGCTTCGCGCGTGATGTCATCGAGCTGCTGTCGCGTAAGCACCATGGCCGTGCCGGGCATGATGACGCGCGCCGTGGTGCCGTGTCGGCTATCGTCGAGCAGCAGGCCTTCGCCCACCGCCTCGCCCGGGCCAAGTGTGACGAGGCGCGTGCTGCGGCCGTCGGCGCTCTTTTCAATGGCGACGGCGCCGCTCACCAGAATGGCAAAGCGCTGCCGGGCTTCGCCCTCGGTGAAAATGGTTTCGTCGGGTTGCAGTTCGAGCGGGACAACGTGCCGCGCGAGCTTCCAGAGATGCGCGTCGGTGAAGCCTTCGAGGAACGAGGCCGCGCGCAGTTGATCGGCGATCTGGGCCGGAGTGGTCATGACACCCGTGCAGGTGGGATTGAGGGAGAACCGTCGACTGGCCTCGGCGAGACCGGGTCAGGTCGACCGATGACATACTGACGGCCAAACGGCGCTCTCGCCACGGGGGCGGCGCTGGGCTAATGTCGGGGGATCCCCCTGTTACCACTGCCAGGAGCGTTCGTGCCCGTCACGCGCCGTGAATTCCTCGAAAAGTCCGCCGCCGTCGCGGCTGCCGGCTTCGTCCCCCGTCTTCCAGACGCCGAGATATTTGCCGGCCAGTCCCCGGCCGTGCTGAAGGGCCGCGCCCGGCCCTGCGTCGTGTCCTCGTCCAACGGCCTGCGCGGGGTCAAGGTGGCCTTCGACCAGATCGTGGCGGGGAACGATCCGCTCGATGCCATCATCGCCGGTGTGAACATCCAGGAGCTGGACCCCGATGATCAGTCGGTGGGGCTGGGTGGGCTGCCCAACGAGGAGGGCGTGGTCCAACTCGACGCCTCGTGCATGCATGGCCCCACGCGCCGCGCCGGGGCGGTGGCCGCACTGGAAGACATTGCCACGCCGTCGCTCGTGGCCAAGGCCGTCATGGACTACACCGACCACGTCATGCTGGTGGGCGCCGGCGCCAAGAAGTTCGCGAAGGCCATGGGCTTCAAGGAGCAGGACCTGCTCACGGACAAGACCCGACAGGACTGGTTGCGCTGGAAGGCTCGGCTCAACGCCAACGACGCCTGGCTCGACCATGATGACGACGTGAAGATCAAGTTCACGACGGGCACGATCAACATGAACGCCGTCACGGCCAGCGGTGACCTGGCGTCGGTGACCACCACCAGCGGCATGGCCTGGAAGGTCCCGGGACGCATCGGCGACTCGCCCATCGTGGGAGCCGGGCAGTACTGTGACAATCTGGTGGGCGCGGCCGGCAGCACGGGGCGCGGCGAGGCCAATATCAAGACCTGCGCCTCGTTCCTGATCGTGGAGTTCATGCGCAACGGACTGGCGCCACAGGCAGCTTGCCTCAAGGCGCTCGAGCGGGTGGTGGCCATGACGGAGACGCGGCTCATGGGGCCCAACGGGCGGCCGAAGTTCGACCTCGAGTTCTACGCCGTGGCCAAGGACGGGACGTTTGGTGGGGCCACGCTGTACTCGGGAGGGAAGTTTGCCGTGTGTGACGAGCGGGGGGCGCGGTTGGAGGAGGCGGGGTTCTTGTTTCGCCGCTGATGCCGTTTGGTCCGCCAGACCGTTGAACTGAAGGTGTGAGGATTGGAGGATCCGAGAATTGGAGGGGGCGGGCGTCGGGGGACTCGGAGAAACTGGAGTCCCCGACGCCCGCCCTCTCTTATCCCCAGATCCTCCAATCCTCACACCATCAGTTCAACGGCCTGGCGAACCACACCAGTCCAGCAGACCAAACACCGTCTCCGATCCGCTAGATTTGTGGGATGGACGAGACCACCCCCAATCCGTATCAGCCGTCGGCCGTCGAGCCCAAATGGCAGGCCCGCTGGGCCGAACGTGGCACCAATCGCGCCAAGTTGGACAATCCCGCGCGCCCGTTCTACGCCCTCATGATGTTCCCCTATCCGAGCGCCGAAGGCCTGCACGTGGGGAACCTCTTTGCCTTCACCGGCAGCGACATCTCCGCGCGCTTCCACCGCTTGCTGGGCTACGACGTCTTTCAGCCGCTCGGTTTCGATGCCTTTGGCATTCACTCCGAGAATTACGCGCTCAAGATCGGCGCGCATCCCATGGAGCTCACGCCGAAGAACGTCGCGAACTTCACGCGGCAGCTCGGACGTGCGGGATTCATGGTGGATTGGAACCAGAAGGTCGATACCTCGCGTCCGGATTACTACAAGTGGACGCAGTGGGTGTTCTTGCAGCTCCACAAGCAGGGGCTGGCGTACAAGAAGGCCGCCGCCGTGAACTGGTGCCCCACCGACAAGACGGTGCTGGCCAACGAGCAGGTGGAAGGCGGACTGTGTGAACGCTGCGGCACGCCGGTCGAACAGCGCTTCCTCGAGCAGTGGTTCTTCCGCATCAGCGACTACGCGCCGCGGCTGCTGAACAATCTCGAGTGGCTCGACTGGTCCAACGTCACGCGGCAGGCGCAGCGCAACTGGATTGGCAAGTCGGAAGGCGCGCATGTGCACTTCGATGTGCAGGGGCATAACGAACGCCTTACGGTGTTCACGACGCGCGCCGACACGATCTTTGGCGCCACGTACCTCGTGCTCGCGCCCGAGCATCCACTGGTGAACACGCTCACCACGCCGGCGCAGCAGGAGTCCGTGCGTGCGTACGTGGAGCAGACCACCAAGCAGGATCTCATCTCGCGCAAGAGCACGCGTGAGAAGACCGGCGTGTTCACGGGCGCGTATGCCATCAATCCGGCCACGAAGCAGCCCATTCCCATCTGGATAGCCGACTACGTGCTCATGGAGTACGGCACCGGCGCCATCATGGCCGTGCCGGGACACGACGAGCGCGACTTCGAGTTTGCGCAGGTATTTGGACTGCCCATCGTGCGTGTGGTGGCGGCAGCCGACCAGCAGGCCGACACGCCGCTCGGCGACTCGGCCTTCACCGACGACGACGGCGCGCGTCTCGTGAACAGTGCGCAGTTCGACGGCATGAGCGTAGTGGACGCCAAGCGCGAGGTCACGGCCTGGCTGGCGTCGCAGCAGCACGCGCAGGCGGTCACCAACTACCGTCTGCACGACTGGTGCATTTCGCGGCAGCGCTACTGGGGCCCGCCCATTCCCATCATCTACTGCGATGATTGCGGCGCCGTGCCGGTGCCCGAGTCGCAGTTGCCGGTGGAATTGCCCAACATCCCCGACTTCAAGCCCGACGACAGCGGTATCTCGCCACTCGCGCGTCATGAAGAGTGGTACCGCGTGCCATGCCCCACCTGCGGCAAGAGCGCGCGTCGCGAGACGGATGTGAGCGACACCTTCCTCGACAGCGCGTGGTACTTCCTGCGTTATCCAAGCGCCACGCGCGACGACGTGCCCTTCGATGCAACGCGTACGAAGACCTGGTTGCCGGTCAACTCGTACATCGGCGGCAACGAACACGCCGTGCTGCATCTTCTGTACTCGCGCTTCATCACCATGGTGCTCAAGGATGGCGGGCACATCGACTTCGAGGAGCCGTTCACGCGTTTCCGCGCGCACGGCATGATCATCCGCGAAGGCGCGAAGATGTCGAAGTCCAAGGGCAACGTCATCAATCCCGATCAGTACATGGAGGAGTGGGGCGCCGACGCGTTCCGCATGTACCTCATGTTCCTCGGACCCTACGAGGAAGGCGGTGACTTCCGCGATCAGGGCATCAGCGGCGTGCGTCGCTTCCTCGACCGGCTGTGGGCTTCGGTGCGGGACGCCCGCAGTGAAGGCGGCGCCGAGGAGGAGGTGGTGCGCAAGCTGCATCGCACCATCAAGAAAGTGGGCGACGATACGGCCAATCTCGCCTACAACACGGCCATCGCCGCCATGATGGAGTACATCAACGTCGTGCGCCGCGGCGAGCGTGTGCCGCATCGCGATGAGGTGCAGCCGCTCGTGCAGCTGGTCGCGCCCTACGCGCCGCACCTGGCCGAAGAGTGCTGGGAACTGCTCGGTCACACGGGCAGCGTGTTTGATGCCGGTTGGCCGGCCTTTGACGCGGCGCAGTTGGTGGACAATGCCATCGACCTCGTGGTGCAGGTCAACGGCAAGACCCGCGGCAAGGTGCGGCTGCCCACCGGCGCCGGTCAGGACGAGGCGATGGCCGAGGCCATGGCAGACGCCGCCATTGCCAAGTTCGTGACCGGCACCCCCCGCAAGGTCGTCTTTGTACCGGGACGCCTGCTCAACGTGGTGGTCTGATCTGGCCACCCGGCCGGTGACCGATGCCTCCGGAAGCAGGGTAATGCAATAAGTGGACAGTCGTCAGGCTGGTCGGCCCCCTTCGGGTCGACCGGCCGACACTGAAGTCGCAGGAGCAGTTCGGCTGAACGTGGCATGGAACCCGGGGCACTGATTCGCTTCGGGATGTCGTCGCCGGCAGGATGCGTTTCAGGCAGGTCGTGCGATGTACATCATGTTTCTTCTGGGGCTGGTCAGCCTCACGCTGCAGTTCGCCATGGCGCTCGCCCTCGGGCTCCTGGGCCGCGCACCACGCTGGCGTCATGCCTGGTGGTTTGCCGGCGTGGCCATCACCGCCGGCATGTACAGCACCGTCGATGCTGCCGGAGCGCTCTGGGCGGCGAAGTCCGAGCATATCGGATGGAGTCTGCGCGCCAATCTGTTCAACGGCACGCTGCACGGCGCCGCCTGGCTGTTGTTCACGCATCTGGGCCCGAACGCGAGCTGGCAGGAAATTCCGCGCCGCATACGCCGCGCGGCCGTCTGGTGTGTGACTGCCGTGGCGCTCGTGGTGCTGAGTCCCTCGAGTGTGGTGGCCAGCAACGGCGCGACACTCATCGTGCCCGGGCTCGGCGATGTCATCCCCCATGCACAATTCACCACCCTTGGCACCGTGTTCACGCTGGTGCCACTCACGCTGCTCGCCGTGAGCTGGTGGCAGTTCGTGAAACGCTGGCGGGCCGGCGAGCCCGGCACCGCCTACGTGCTGCTCGGCTTTGCGGTGTTCTTTGCGACGGTCGTGGAGGAAGTGCTGGTCGCCGCCGGTGTCATCCAGTTCCTCTATCTCGCTGACATCGGCTACATCGCGGTTGTCACGCCCGTGACGGTCAATCTGCTGCGCGGCTTCGTGCGCGACGCGCGCGAGCTCGATGAATTGCAGGGACATCTGGCCGACGAGGTGGAACGCCGCACGGTCGAGCGAGATGAAGCACGGCACCTCGTGGTGGAGCAGCAGCGTCTTGCCGCGCTCGGTCGACTCGCCGCCGGTGTGGGCCACGAGATCAACAGCCCGCTGCAGTATCTGCGCCTCAGCCTCGACGAAGTGGCGCAGCAGGCCTCGGTGCAGGCCGACCCGGTGGCGAGTGAGTATCTCGCGCATGCCGTGGAAGGCGTGGATCGTGTGCACAACATCGTGGATGCCCTGCGCACCTACAGTCGTCCGGCCGGCAGCGATCACGCGGTGGTGAACCTGCACGATGTGCTGCAGGCCGCGCTGCGCGTGGGTGCCTCGCAGTGGCGGGGCGACGTGACCATGCACACGACATTCGATGCCGTACCACCAGTGCACGGGCATGAGGGACGCCTCGTACAGGCGGTGCTCAACGCCCTCGTCAATGCGGTACATGCCGTCACCGCCCGACCAGCGTCGGCCGGGCGCGAGGTGTGGGCGCGCACCGGTACAACGGCCAATGGCTGGGCCGAGATTGTCGTACGTGACAACGGTGCCGGATTTGCCCCCGAGGTGCTCTCTCGCATCGGCGAACCCTTTGTCACCACGCGCGCTGATCAGGGCGGAACGGGACTCGGCATGTTCGTGCTGCGCGGCATCGTGCAGAACCACGGCGGTGTCCTGCTCTGCAGCAACACCGACGTCGGCGGTGCCGAGGTGCGACTGCAGTTTCCGGCGGCAGACGCACCGTCGCATGCGGCATCATCGCATGCGTCATCGTCACTTGCGACGGTGTCGCATGAACCGTCGTCGGACATGGTGCCGTCCGCATCACATAACGCCGCACAGCCGGTCGCTCAGGTCGCTACACCCCAGGCGCGCACGTCATTGCCCATCCGTCACGCCATCCGCGTGCTCATGGTGGAAGACGACGCCCCCTCACTGCGCGCCTACGTGCGCGGCTTGGGTGCCGAAGGCTGTGTGGTGCAGGGATTCACCGACGCCGAGTCGGCGCTTGCGTGGCTTGCTTCGCATGCGGTGGACATCGTGGTGACCGACCTCATGATGCCGGGCATGTCGGGCGCCGAGTTCGCGGAGCGACTCGAGGCGAGTCATCCCGAACTGCGTGAGTCGCTCATCGTGCTCACGGGCGGGGCGGTCAGTGCCGAGGCCGAAGCCTTTCTGGCGTCCGACTCCATTCTGGTGCTCGAAAAGCCCATTGGTCGTTCTGCCCTGGTAACGCGCGTTCGTGAGCGCCTGGCAGCCGTACACGGTCCCGACGTGGTGCGAGCCGCGTAAACCCCGCAGCTGGGCCGCGTGTCCGACAGGACAAACCCATGAGGCGACCATGGAGCCGGCGTGCACCGCCAGGGCTCGTCGCCGGGCAACCCCTGGAGGATACATCATGCAGGTTTCTCGAGCGTTTCACAGCCCAATCGCCGCCACGCTGGCCGCCGTGGCCTGGGCCACACCGGGTGTGGCGGCGTCCGTCGTGCTTGCGGCGCCGGCCGAAGCCCAGGCGCGTGAAGAACGCGTGATCACCATCCCGCGCGGCGCGGCCGTGATGCCCGGAGGCGCCATGTGGGTGCGGTCCGAATCGCGCGCCGTGCTGGGCGTCACGCTCGGCGCCGGCTCGAGCAAGGACACGGCCGGTGTCACGGTGGAGCAGGTGGAAGCCGACGGCCCGGCGGCCAAGGCGGGCCTCAAGGCCGGTGATGTGATCACCGCCATCAACGGCATCAGCCTCAAAGTCGCCAAGGAAGACGCCGAAGACCTGGCGCTCGTGGGTCTGGCCCAGCGTCGGCTCCAGCGGGCCATGGCCAAGGTCAAGCCGGGCGAGGCCGTGTCGCTGCAGCTTCGGAGTGGCGGGCAGTCCAGGTCCGTGAGTGTGACCACCGTGTCCGAAGCGGCCCTGGCGCAGGGCTCGGAGCCCGTGCGCAGCATGCGGCGATCCATGGGGGGCTCGGTCACGGAGGAGGACCGCCGCGGACGCGTGGGGCTCACCATTTCGCCCATGGGCAATGTGCGCGACACCCTCGGACTATTTGTGAGCAGCGTGGTCTCGGGTGGTCCCGCCGAGAAGGCCGGCATTGTGGAGGGTGACCGCATTGCGGCAGTCAACGGCGTGGACGTGCGCGTGGCAAAGGAGGACGTGGAAGACCGCCAGGCTGGCAGCGCGCGCGCCGACCGCTTCATCCGGGAGGTACAGAAGGTCGAACCGGGCAAGGCGGTGAATCTGCGCGTGTACAGCGGTGGCCGGTATCGCGAAGTGGCCGTCACGGCAGTCAAGGCCAGCGAGCTGCCGGGTGGCGAGTTCGGGGTCACCATTGGCGACGGTCAGGTGCGCATCATGGCGCCATCACTTCCGCGCCTGCCACGCGGCACTATCGAGCCATTCATGTTCAATGGACCGGACGTGCGCATCTACCGTCGCGATGGCGAGGGCATGCGGGAGTTGCGGCTGGATCGGGACGGCCAGGGGCCGGTCATCCTGCGACTGAACCCCGACAGCATTCGGGAGCGCGTCCGGGAAACCGTGAACAATCGCGTGCGGGTCATCAGGGCCAGCTAAGGGCATTCCGGGCAACGAACCCCGGGCAGCCGGCGTTATCTCCGGCAGATCCTGTAAACGCGCGCCCCTCAACGAGGTGGCGCGCGTTCCTCGCCGAAAGGCGCCACATCGTTCGCCCCGCGAATGCTCGCCATTGCTTTGCCAGCGCAGTCCCCGCGCCGGCTGCCCGTTTCCGTCGTCGCCCTCGTGCTTCCTTTGGCGCTCTTCGGCGCCTGCAAAAAGGAAGGCGGTCCGCCGCAGCGTCCAACACCCACCGTTTCGGTGCAGACGGCCACCAAGGGGCCGCTCCCCTACGTGGTCGAAGCCAACGGCCAGGTCGAGCCCAATCGCACGGTGGCCGTGCAGTCGCTCGTGTCCGGTCAGCTCACACGCATTGCCATCGCCGAGGGCGACGAAGTCCGGCAAGGGCAGGTGCTCTTCCAGATCGACGCGCGGCCGTTCCGGGCGGAGCTCGATCGCGTGAAAGCCACGCTGGTCCGCGACGAAGCCAACCTCACCCGCGCGCGTGCCGATTCGGCCCGCTTTGCCGCGCTGGCCAAGGACGGCTACGTCACCAAGCAGCAGCTCGACCAGACCTTCGCCGAAGTCGGCTCATTGGCGGCCACCGTGGCCGCCGGCCGGGCGCAGCTCGAGCGCGCCGAGTTCGATCTCGAGAACACCACCATTCGCGCGCCCATTGGCGGTCGCACGGGGCAGTTGCTGTATCGCGCTGGGTCGCTGGTGCGCGCCACCACCGACCAGTTGGTCACCATCAACGAGCTGCGGCCCGTACTGGTGCGCTTCCCGGTGCCGGAGCGTGACTTCGAAGAGCTGCGGCGCCGCGCTGGCGTAGACCAGAAGTTGCGCGTGCGCATCACGCCGGGCGGCGGCGACAGCACCAATGCCATCGACGGCACGCTCACGTTCGTCGACAATCAGGTTGATCGGGCCTCCGGCTCCGTGCTGCTCAAGGCCACCGCGCCCAATCAGGATCGCGCGCTCTGGCCCGGTCAGTTCGTGAGCGTTGCCCTCACGCTCAGCGTGGACAGTGACGCGGTCACCGTGCCGTCGCAGGCCGTTGTCACCTCAGGCAGCAACACCTTCGTGTACACGATGGTGGATAACGTGGCCCGCCGCACACCCGTCAAAGTGGGGCGGCAGGCGGGTCTCGTGAGCAAGATCGACAGTGGCCTCGTGGGCGGCGAGCAGGTCATCGTCGAAGGTCAGACCCGGCTCACCGATGGCGCCAAGGTGCAGTTGCGCACCGCGCCCCGTGGTCCGGGCGGCGCGCCGGGTGATGGCCCGGCCGGCACCGCCGTCAAGGAATCCGCCAATGCCGTCAGCCCGGCGGCGAATCCATCGACCAAGCCGGGCACCAGTCCTGGAGTCAAGCCATGAGTGCACCGTCCGTTCCGCCGAATCAATCGGCGGACGAGTCCGCGCCTGGCGCGTCTGCGCCATCCGCCGTTGGTCTCAACCTGAGCGAGATCTGGATCCGTCGGCCGGTCATGACCACGCTCGTCATGACGGCCATTCTGATCTTCGGCGCCGTGGCGTATCAGCGGTTGGCCGTCAGCGACCTGCCCACGATCGACTACCCCACCATCACGGTGTCGGCCAACCTGCCGGGCGCGAGCCCCGAGGTCATGGCCACGTCGGTGGCCACACCGCTCGAGCAGCAGTTCGCCACCATCAGCGGCATCGACAACATCACCTCGTCGAGTTCGCAGGGCAGCACCAACGTCACGATCCAGTTCAATCTCGATCGCGACATCGACAAGGCGGCCGCCGACGTGCAGTCGGCCATCTCCAAGTCGCTGCGGTCGCTGCCGCAGGGCATCAATCCGCCCTCGTACAACAAGGCCAACGCGGCCGACTCGCCCATCATGATGTACTCGCTCAACTCCGACGTGATTTCGCGTCCGGAGCTCAACGAGTACGCGGAAACGTTCATCGGTCAGCGCCTCAGCACGGTGACGGGTGTGGCGCAGGTGCAGGTCTACGGCTCGGCCAAGTATGCCGTGCGCGTGCAGCTCGACCCGGGCGCCATGGCGCAGCGCGGCATTGGCATCGACGAAGTGCAGCAGGCCATCAACACCGGCAACAGCAACTCGCCGGCCGGTGTGCTCATGGGCCCCAACCAGGCCTTCACCCTGCAGGCCACGGGACAGCTGCGCAACGCGGCCGAGTTCCGTCAGCTTGTGGTGGGGTACCGCAACGGCAGCCCGGTTCGCCTGGGTGATCTGGGCCAGGTCATCGACGGTCTGCAGACTTTGCGTGGTTTCAGCGAGGTGAACGGCCGCGCCAACATTTCGCTGGCCATCATCCGTCAGCCCGGCGTGAACACCGTGGCCACGGCCAAGGCGGTGGAGGCCGAGATGGCGCAGCTCATGGAACAGCTGCCGGCCAGTGTGAATGTGCAAAGCATCTTCAACCGCGCCGAGAGCATCGAGCATGCGGTGTGGGATGTGCAGTTCACGCTGGTGCTCACCGTGGCCCTCGTGGTCATGGTGATCTTCCTGTTCCTGCGCAATGTGCGGGCCACCATCATCCCGTCCCTGGCGCTGCCGTTCTCCATCATCGGCACGTGCATCGTCATGTACGCGCTCGATTACAGTCTCAACAACCTCACCCTCATGGCGCTCACACTGGCCGTGGGGTTCGTGGTGGACGACGCCATCGTGATGCTCGAGAACATCGTGCGTCACATGGAGATGGGCAAATCCCCGCTGCGCGCGGCGCTCGATGGATCGAAGGAAATCAGCTTCACCATCCTCTCCATGACCCTGTCGCTGGTGGCGGTGTTCATCCCGCTGCTGTTCATGCCGGGGCTGGTGGGTCGTCTCTTCCGCGAGTTTGCCGTCACCATCGGTGTGGCCATTCTCGTGTCGGGCTTTGTCTCGCTCACGCTCACGCCCATGCTGGCCGCCAAGTTCCTCAAGGGCGGCGAAGGTCACGCGGCCACTGAGGGCAAGTGGCGCTCGGTGGAGCGGCTCTACCAGGCCACCGAAGGGCTGTATGTGCGCTCGCTGGACTGGGTCATGCGGCATCGTCCGCTGACCATGGTGTTCAGCGCGCTCACGCTGGTGGCCACGGTGGGACTGTTCATGTACATCCCCAAGGGCTTCCTGCCCTCCGAAGACACGGGTCGCGTGCAGGGCTCGGTGGAAGGTCCGGAGGGCATCGGCTATGACGCGCTGTCGGCCAAGGCACGTGAAGTCGGGCAGATCATCGAGAAGAGCCCGTACGTGGAGCGGGTGAACGTCTCGGTTGGCGGCGGGCCGTTCGGTGGCAACAACAGTGCGCGCCTCATGCTGATCCTCAAGGATCGGTCGGTGCGTCCGCACGTCGATCAGGTCATGCGCGAGATCACGCGCTCCGCCGCGGGTGTGCCGGGCGTGCAGGTGTTCCTGCGCAATCCGCCGCCCATCAACATCGGCGGACGCCGCGGCAACAGCGCCTACTCCGTGTCACTGCAGGGCGCGGACATCGCCGAGTTGTACACGTCGGCGCGCGCGCTCGAAACGCGCATGCGTGAGCTGCCGGAGCTCGAGAACATCTCGAGCGACCTGCAGGTGGGTAATCCGCAGGTGGCCGTGCAGATCGATCGTGAGCGGGCCTCCGCGCTTGGCGTGACGGCCAGCCAGATCGAGAATGCGCTCTACAACGCCTATGGTTCGCGGCAGGTCAGCACCATCTACACGCAGACCAATCAGTACCAAGTCATCATGGAACTGCAGGAAGAGTTCCAGAAGGATCCGGCGGCCCTGAGCCAGCTGTTCATTCGTGGCAACACGGGCAACCTCGTGCCGCTCGGCGCGGTGGCCACGTTCACCAAGGGTGTGGGGCCGCAGTCGGTGCAGCACAACGGCCAGCAGCCGGCCGTGTCCATCTCGTTCAATACGCGGCCCAACGTGGCGCTGGGTACGGCCGTCGAGGCCGTGCAGCGTGAAGCGGCGGCCGTGCTGCCGGCCAGCGTAACCAGTGTGCTGTCGGGTGATACGCAGGCCTTTGCCCAGGCGCAGAGTGGTCTGCTGGCGCTGCTCGTGGTGGCCATCTTCGTCATCTACGTGGTGCTGGGCATTCTCTACGAGAGCTACATCCATCCCATCACCATTCTCTCCGGCCTGCCCTTCGCGGCCGTGGGGGCGCTGGCCACGCTGCTCATCTTCGGCAAGGACCTCAGTGTGTACGCCTACGTGGGCGTGATCATGCTGATCGGCCTCGTCAAGAAGAACGCCATCATGATGATCGACTTCGCCATTGAAGCCGAGCGCAACGAAGGCATGACGCCCTTCGATGCCATCGTGGAGGCGGCGCGCGTGCGCTTCCGGCCCATCACCATGACCACCATGGCCGCGCTCATGGGCACGCTGCCCATTGCCGTGGGCTTTGGCGCCGGCGCCGAGTCACGTCAGCCCCTGGGCCTGGCGGTGGTGGGCGGCCTCGCATTCTCGCAGCTGGTGACGCTGTACGTGACGCCGGTGGTGTACACGTATCTGGATCAGATCGTGAGCCGGCGCCGGCGCGCGAAGAGCCGGAGTATGGCGCAAAGCATGGAGCCCGTGCCCGTCGCGGGAGACTGAGCTCTCGTCTCTCGGCGCTGGTCTCTCGCTTCTCATCTCTGAGCTCTGAGACTTGAGAGGGTGTGAGACCAGTGGCTTCGCCCAGACGGTGCGAAGATGGGACTGAAATAGAGGATGCGAAACCAGCAACCAATGAGGTGAGACATGCGATCGTGTGGGGCTGAGGACTGCGGTCGCGGTTGCCGCAACTGCAGTCCCCGGTCGCCCACCGTCGGGACTCTCATCTCATTACTTGCTGGTTTCGCATCCTCTATTTCTGTCTGGTCCTCGCACCGTCCGGGCGAAGCCACCGGTCTCACACCCTCTCAAGTCTCACAGCTCGGAAACGAGAGGCGAGAGACCAGAAGCGAGAGACCAGAGGCGCGATTCAGGACTTCGAAAGTCCCGTTGCTGTGCCTACCAACTCGAAGAGCTCCGCCGCGCTGAATGGCTTCTGCAGAAAACCCGACAGCTCTCGCCCCGCAAACAGTCGCGTGACGTCGGACTCGTTGTATCCACTCATGAGCAGCACGCGCACATCCGGCCGTATGCGGCGCATCGCGCGCAGCGTTTCCTCGCCGTTCAGATTCGGCATCGTGAGATCGAGCAGCACCAGCGCATAGTCGTCCGGCGACTCGGCAAACTGCGCGATGGCGTCCTGCCCGTCGTGCGCGACCGACACCCGGAATCCCCGACGACGCAGTAGCGCCGACGCCACCGTGCGCACGCTCTCCTCGTCGTCCACCACGAGAATGTGCCCTTCGCCTCGCCACTCGCCTTCGGCGTGGCCACCGGTGCCCGGCTGTGCGGCGCTGGCCATGGGGAAGAGCAGCTTGACCGAGGTGCCGGAGCCCACCTCGCTGTACACGCGGATGGCCCCGTTGTGGCTCCGCATGATGCCCATGGTAGCCGCGAGTCCGAGGCCGCGACCCGTGAACTTGGTGGAGAAGAACGGCTCGAACATGCGCTGACGCGTGGCCGCGTCCATGCCCGTGCCTGTGTCCCGCACTTCCACGAACACGAAGCGCCCGGGCATGGCCATCGAACCCGGCACACAGGTGTTGAGGTACTCGAACGTGACATCCTGCACGCCCGCCACCACGCTGATGACACCCGGACGTTCCTGCAGCGCATCGGACGCATTGGTCACCAGTGTCATGACCACCTGCCGGAACTGATTGAGATCGGCCTCCAGCGGTGGCAGGTCGGTGGGCAGTTCGAAGTACAGCGACGCGTTGCGGGCCACCGCGGCCCGCAGCAGCGAGGCCATCTCGTCGATGCTGCGCGTGGCGTCGAGCGACTCCACGTGGTAGCGCCCCTTGCCCGCATACGCCAGCAACTGGCGCGTGAGCTCGGCGGCCTTCTGCGCCGAGCGTTCGATTTCGTGCAGACACTCCCGCATCGCGAGCGGCACGTCGTCGTCCAGCAAGGCCAGCGAGGCGTTGCCCAGAATGCCAACCAGCAGATTGTTGAAGTCGTGCGCGATACCACCCGCCAGCACGCCAAGCGACTCGAGCTTCTGCGCCTGCTGCATCTGCGATTCAATGCGCGTGCGCTCCGACTCCGCGTTCACCTGTTCGGTGATGTCGAGCGCCGTGCCCACGAGGCGGCGTGAGGCCTCGTCCGCACCCTCCACCAGCATGATGCTGATCTGCATGTGCCGCACCTGACCATCGGGCCGCACGATGCGCGCGCGCAGTTGCTGCCGTGTACCTGTGGAGGCCGCCAGGCGGAGCGCTGCCTGCACACGTTCGGTGTCGTCGGGGTGCGTGAAGCGCAGCGTTGGATCGACGCCAATGCGCGACTGGTCCAGTGTGGCCGGATCATGCCCCATGAGGCGCACCAGTTTGTCTGACCAGAACCAGCGATTGGTGTTGGCGTCCAGCTCGAAGCTGCCGATGCTGGCCGCCTCCTGCGCCATGAGCAGCATTTCCTGATTGCGGCGCAGCTGATTGAAGGCGCGCCGATGCTCGGTCACGTCCTCCAGGACCGCCACCACCCCGTCGTCCGCCGGATAGGCGTACACCAACTGCCAGCGGTCCAGCTGCACATCGTGGCGCTCGAATCGGGCCGGGGCCCCCGTGTCGAGCACCGTCTGGTAGGCCCGGTGGAAGATGGAATCGCGCAGCGTGGGATACGCGTCCCAGATGTGGACGCCCACCAGGCTCGCGGGGTCCACACTGCCATAGCGGGCCGCGGACGGGTTCACATAGCGCACCCGGAACTGTCGATCGAGAACCAGCTTCGGGTTGGGACTCAGTGCAAACAGCGCCACCTGCTCCGGCGACAGCGGCCGGAACGGCGGGAGTTCGGCGGGCCGAGGGGCGGGGGCCGAAGAGGCGCTGGTTGACACGGAGGCGGCCAACTTGGCGTCCGACTGGGACTCCGACATGACGTCGAGGGGCGGGCGTCGAGGGTGCATGGCCACAGGAGCTCGGCCATGCCAGGGAGGGACAGGAGCCGCCACGTCGCGAACTCAGCTCCCTAAAATGACGCCGCGGTCGCAATTGAACATAGGGCACTCGCCCCATTGCCCGCTGGACTTTCACGGACTGGCACGCAGGTGATCGGCCCGCCCTGCCAATAGCTCAGCTCGGCAGGGCGCCGCTAATTCCCTTCGCAGTGAGCCGAACTCGTCAGAACTCGATCTGCGTCCCCAGTTCCACCACACGATTGGGCGGAATGCCGAAGAACGCCGTGGCGCCGCGGGCGTTGCGCGACATCAGCGCAAAAATGACCTTGCGCCACCTGGACAACTTGACGCGATCGTTGGGCCGGCTGGCCACGGGAATGAGACGTTCGCGGCCAAGGAAGTAACTGGTTTCCATGGGCTTGGCGCGAATGCCCATCTGATCCACCACTTCGAGCACCTGCGGGATGTTGGGCGTCTGCATGAAGCCGTAGGTGGCGATCACCCGCCAGAATCCCTGGCCCAGCGGCATCAGGCGCACGCGCTCCGCGGGCGTCGTTTCCGGCACATCGGCGGTCTTTACCGACATCAGCAGCACACGCTCGTGCAGCACCTTGTTGTGCTTGAGGTGATGCAGCAGCACAGGCGGCACACCGTCGGCCGAACTGGTCATGAACACCGCCGTCCCACTCACCCGGTGCACCGTGGACTTCTCCACGCCATCGAGAAAGAGGTCGATGGGCATGGTGCCTTCGTTGAGTCGCTGCGTGAGCAGGGCGCGTCCCCGCTTCCAGGTGAGCATGAGCAGGAAGAGCACCAGGCCCAGCGCCATGGGCACCCAGCCCCCGTGCATCAGCTTGACCACGTTGGCGCCGAAGAAGAACAGGTCCACCGTGAGAAAGAGGCCGCTCAGCAGCAGCGCCTGCCAGGGCTCCCAGCGGAAGCGGATGCGTGCCACGAGGTAGAACAGCACGCTCGTGATGAGCATGGTGCCGGTGACCGCAATGCCATAGGCCGCGCCCAAGTTGCTGGTGTTGCGGAAGGCCAGCACCACAACCAGACAGCCCACGGCAATGAACCAGTTCACCTCGGGAATGTAGATCTGGCCTTCTTCCACCTTGGACGTGTGTCGGATCTCGAGACGTGGGATGAAGCCCAGCGCGATGCCCTGTCGGGTGGTGGAGAACGCGCCGGAAATCATGGCCTGCGAGGCCACAATGGCCGCCAGCGTAGCGATGATGAGCAGCGGCACCAGGAACCACGACGGCGCGAGCAGGAAGAACGGGTTCTCCGCCGCTGCCGGATTCTCGAGCAGCAGCGCACCCTGCCCGAAGTAATTGAGCAGCAGGGACGGGAACACCAGAATGATCCAAGCCAGGCGGATGGGCTTGGCGCCGAAGTGGCCCATGTCGGCGTACAGCGCTTCACCGCCCGTAATGACCAGCACCACCGAGCCCAGCACGAAGAACGACAGACTGCCGTTGGCCTGCACGAACTGCACCGCATACCAGGGGTTCACCGCGGCAAGAATGCCGGGCTGCCGAACAATTTCGGCCAGGCCCAGCACGGCAATGGTGATGAACCAGACCAGCGTGATGGGGCCGAAGGCCTTGCCCACGAGGTCGGTGCCGAAGCGCTGCACGGTGAACAGCGTCCCGAGGATGACCACGGTGATGGGGACGATGTAGGCCGCGAGGGAGGGAATGGCAAACTCGAGACCTTCCATGGCGCCCAGCACACTCATGGCTGGCGTGATGATGCCGTCGCCGTAGAGGAGGGCGGTGCCGAAGAGGGCGAGGGCGACGAAAATGCCACCCTTGGTAAAGCTGTGCGGGGTGCCGCGCGGGAAGATCAGCGCCAGCAGGGCGAACTGGCCGCCTTCGCCACGATTGTCAGCGCGCAGCACGAAGCTCACATACTTCACGCTGACCACCAGCGTGAGGGCCCAGACGATCAGCGAGAGGACCCCGAACACATTCTCGCGGGTGGGCTGCAGGCCATAGAGATGGCCGAAGATTTCCTTGACCGAGTACAGCGGGCTGGTGCCGATGTCCCCGTATACCACGCCAAGCGCGGTGAGCGTAAGGATCGCCAACCGTTTGCCGGTGGGATCGGGGTCGCGGTGATGATGGCCGCTGGAAACGGCTGCCGCGGGAAACATGCCAGTGGTGGCTCGAATGACCTCGCCAGGCTTGGCATCGAGGGCATTGACCGGACCGGGGTCGTCGTCCGCGGCCGGTCCGGATTTCGAGCCGCCACTGACCGAGGATGTAGAGGCGTCGTCGGTCATGTAACGGGTGATGAAACGCGCAATCTAGTGGGAATCGGAAGCAAGGTGGAGGACCCGCGAAAACTCGAGGCTCGGAACCGATCGGTGAGGCCATCAACCCAAAACCCGGAACCTGAACCCAGAACTCGAAACTGATCAGTTCCGAGTTCTGGGTTCGGGTTCCGGGTCATTGGTTCGCCAACCCAGAACTCCCCACTTGTACTCAAAGCTCAAAGCTCACCGAAAGTCCGGTCAGCTATGAGCTTTGAGTTCAAGTCTTGAGTTTTGGGTCTGCTCCTGCCGCGCGCCGCCTACAACTCCCGCCCGATGAGCGTCGACAACTGCGCCCGCGCCACCCGCCCATCAAACCGGGCCTGGATGAGCGCCTGGCGCGCCTGATTGAGCTGGGTCTGCGAGGTCAGCAGATCCAGCAGCGTGGACGCGCCGAGCGCGTAGCGCTGCTGCTGTACCCGCAGATCTTCTTCGGCGGCGGCGATGGCCGCCAGCTGCACTTCCACGCGGGCCTCGGCCGTGTTGAGCGCGCGCAGCTGCTGCTCGAGCTGCTGCCGCGCCGCCAACCGCGCATCGCGGGCCTGGGCCTCGGCGTTGCGGAGCGCGACATCGGCCTGCACCGAGGCCTGCTCACGCGCGAGGTTGTTGAACAGCGGCAGCGACAGGTTGAACGTCATGTTCTGCCGGTTCGGATTGCTGCCACCGAACAGCACCAGGTTGCCACGGTCGAACTCGCGGCTACCCTGCGTCAACGTGTACTGGTACGAGAGCGACAGCGTCGGCAGATACTGCGAACGCTGCGCGTTCTTGCTCGCGCGCGCCGACTGCAGATTGGCCTCGGCCACCTGTACCGCGGGGCCACGCGACACGAGGGTTTCCAGCTCGTCCTCCGTTGGCATGGCCGCTGCCACATACGCCGTATCGGACAGCGAGGCGGTGACCGTGGTGGGCGAACCCACCAGGCGCGTGAGCGCGGCATTGGCCACCCGCCGATCGTTCTGCGCCGTGAGCACGGCCAGGCGCGCGTTGCCGACCTGAATGACACTGCGCAGCGAGTCGGACTTGGTGGCCACACCGGCCGTTACGCGGGCCGCTGAGGCCTTGAGCTGCTGCTCTGCCTGCTCGAGCAGTGCCTTGGCCGCCAGTTCCGATTCATGCGCGGCCAGCACGGCGTAGTACTGCTGCTTGACCTGGAACGAGGCATCGAAGCGCGACTGGATGACCGTCGCGTCGGCCACGTCCCCCCCAGCACGCGCGCGACGCAGCTCGGCCCAGCGACGGCCACCGTCAAACAACTCGAGCTGCGTGTTGAGCCCGTTGTTGTAGTTCCACGGATTGCCCGTGAGCGGGATGAGCTGACCCTGGAAGAACTGCACACCCTGCGTGCGTCCGCTCGAGGCATTCATCGTGAGCGACGGCAGATAGGAAGCCACCGCCGAGCGGGCCGCCGCCGCGGCGGTGCGCTCGAGGCCCCGCGCACTCACCACGGCCGGCAGATTGCGCTGCGCCATCTGCACCGCCTCGGCCAGCGAAATGGGGCGTGCCCCATCATCTGGAACGGTGGACGTCTGTGCACGCAGCGGGGCGGCCACATGGACCGCCCCGAGTACCAGCATCATCGTCCCGCGCTGCATCATGCGGATCACTGCTTTTCCCCTCGGACACGCGCTACACTGTCGGCGGCCCGTTCGTTGCGTTCGATGAGCTCGTAGAAGCCGCGCGTTTGCGACTCGTTGAGCTCCTTGAGAATGAGGACGCGCGCAGAATCGCGCGTGGAGTCGAGTTGTGCCCGCACCGGCGCCAGCAATTCACGCTGTCTGGCGCGCCGCCACGCCCAGATGGAATCCACTCGCTGACGCTGGGCGTCGCTGAATTCCAGCGCGCGCGCCAGCTCCTCCTGGGCGTCGTACACGCGCAGCTCCGGCTTGTTGAGCGCGCGATCCGTGGCAAAGCCCACCACGCCGCCCGTGAGGAAGGCGGCGAGAATGGACATCATGGCCACGGACTTGGCCTGTTTGGCTGAAGACACGTGCCGCTGACTCAGTAGCTGTCGAGCAGCTCGAGGAAGCGCTCGGGCGCGTCCGGCGGCAGGTCGCGCTTGTCACGACGCGACAGCGTGCCGTCGTCGATGGGAAGCGGCATCGCCGCTTCCACGGCGCGTCGCGCCGCCATGTGCCGCGCCTCGGCATCGGCCCGCTGCTCACGCACAAAGGTGGCGCCCGCCGCCATGAGCGCGATGGTCGCCGCCACCAGACCGGCCTTCTGCCAGTCGGCACGACGGAACTCACCAAAGCCACTCCACCACGCCGGCTTGAGCTCCTGCACGGCGCCACTGAGCGACGCGCCGAGTCGCTGCATGAGCCGCGACTCGAAGCCCTGCCAGTAGGCATCGTCCTGCGGCGCCGCGTAGTGCGCCCGCAGCATCTCGGTCACGCGAGGATCCGCGTCCGGGCGCTGCCCGTCGTCGTTCCGGGTGACGTTCATTTTACGCTCCGAAGATTGCTCAGTTGGCGCCTGAGATGCGCCCGAGCATGGTGCAAGTCCGACCGGGCCGTGCCCTCGGGAATTCCGAGGATGGCGCCGATCTCCGCATGCTTGTAGCCCTCGACGTCATGCAGCACGATGACCGCGCGCTGCCGTTCGCCGAGGGTGTCGAGCGCGCGCACGAGGCGCGCGCGTAGTTCATCCGCTTCGGCCGGATCGCGATGCGGAGAGGACAGGGTCTCCGGCAACTCGTCGGCGTCCCGCACCTTGCGCCGCCGCGCGATGTCCAGCGCGGCATTGGCCACGATGCGGTGCAACCACGCCCCGAAGGCCTGCTCGGGACGGAACCGCTCCAACGCCCGGAAGGCATGCAGAAACCCTTCCTGCACCGCATCCTCGGCGTCGTCGTGCGAGAGCACGATGGCGCGCGCCACGGCGTAGGCCCGTCGCTGATGCCGACGCACCAGACCCGCGAAGGCGGTGTTGTCACCGGCCTGCGCTGCCAGCACCAGATGCCGCTCTTCGAGGGCGTCCGGCGACAGCGGGCGGTCAGCCACCGCAGTCCCCCGCGAGGGCCAGGCGGCAGGCCGGGCCACAGAGGGCCCCGCCAGAGACGAAGGCAGAGGAATGGCTGTCACAGGGTCGTTGGGGGTCACTGGGTTTACGCATCGCTGGAAAGCGCCGTTGAAGGCGCGACCCCTTGGAGACCCAGGGCTTCGGCGTTGGCCTGCATGGCCGACAATACCACCCCGATGTGCTCATCGAGTGGCACCCCGAGGGCCTCGGCCCCCTGCACGATGTCGTCGCGGTTGACCCCGCGGGCAAAGGCCTTGTCCTTCATCTTCTTTCGTACCCCGGCCACGTCCACATCGGCCACGGCCTTCGACGGTTTGACGAGCGCGCAGGCGGTGATGAGCCCGGTCAGTTCGTCCACGGCAAAGAGGGCCTTGGCCATGGGGGTCACACGGGCGACCCCGGTGTAATGCGCGTGGCCCAGCACGGCCTCGCAGATGTCCTCGGGCCAGCCCAGCGTCCGGAGGTGGCGCACGCCTTCCGCCGGATGCTCGGCGTCCGCTGCCTGGGCATCATTGGGGAAGCGCTCGTAATCGAAGTCGTGAATGAGCCCTGCCACCCCCCAGGCCTCCTCGTCCGCGCCAAGGCGACGGGCATAGGCCCGCATGGCCGTTTCGACGGCCAGCATGTGTTTGCGGAGGGACTCGGACTGGGTCCACTCGTGGACAAGGGCGAGGGCGGAGGAACGCGAGGGCATCGGGGCAAGCTGAGGGGATGTCGCCTCAACTGCAACCGCAGTCGTGGACCGCAACCGCAGTTGCGGGAACCGAAACCGCAGTCTTTGACCGCAACCGCAGTCTGGGGGCTGAAAGGGCAGTCGGGCACTGCTACCGCAGTCGGGGTTACCGAAAGCGCAGTCGTGGACTGCCACGGCGGTCTTTGACAGCTACCGCAGTTGTGGCCTGCTACCGCAGTTTGCGCCCGCAGTTGTGGTCAGACGCAGTCGCTGTCGACCGCAGGGGCGGTAACCCCGACTGCGTGGACTCCGACTGCGGTGGCCCAGACCGTGGGCGCAGACTGCGGTGGATTCCCAAGACTGCATGGGCAATCCAGAACTGCAGTGGCCTTCCACGACCGCGCTTTCGGTAGCCCCGACTGCGGTGGCAGTGCCCGACCGCCCTTTCAGCCACCCAACTGCGGTAGCAGTCCACGACCGCGGTTTCGGTTCCCGCAACTGCAGTTGCAGTCCAAGACCGCAGTTGCAGTTGAAGTTCAATGCGCGTCGACCGGCCCCGGTGTCATCCTCCCATTCCTCCATATCAACAACAACGGCAACGCCGCCACCAACAACACCCCCGAAATCAGATAAATCCTCGAAAACGCCAGCACACTCGCCTGCGCGCCAACCTGCGCATCGAGCATCGCCAGCGCCTGCTGCTTGGCCGTCACCGCATCCGTGCCCCGCGCCATCAGCCCGCGTGTGAGCGCGCCCAGCCGCTCCATCGTCGCAAAGTCGTAGGCCCCCACGTGTTCCGTGAGCTGGGCCTTGAAGGTTTTGGTGTAGCGCGAGAGCAGCGTGGCCATGATGGCAATGCCCAGCGAGCCGCCCAACTGCCGCAGCAGATTGAACATGCCCGTGCCCTGACCCAGCTTGTGCACCGGCAAGTCCGACATGCTCGCGCCGGTGAGCGGCACGAACAGGAGACCCAGCCCCACGCCGCGCATGATGAGCGGCCAGAACAGGTCGTCCGTGCCCGCTTCGAGTGGCAGCCGTGACAGCGACCACATCGCGCCCAGAAAGAGCAACGCGCCCGCGCTGATGAGCAGCCGCGCATCGAAGCGTCCACCGAGTCGGCCCATCACGCCCATCGTCACCGCGCTCGCAATGGCGCCCGGCAGAATCACGAGCCCCGTCTGCTGCGCCGTGTAGCCATGCAGCTGCTGCAGAAATACCGGCAGCACGAACACCGAGCCATAGAGCGCGAGGCCCATGAATGCCGCGAACACCACGCCGGGTGCCAGCTGACGCGAACGCAGCACGCGAAAATCAATGACCGGTTCGTCCACCGTGAGCTCGCGCCACACCAGCAGCACCGCCGACACCACACTCACCACCGCCAGCGTCGTCACGAAGCGCGACTCGAACCAGTCAAAGCGCTCACCGCGCTCGAGCATCCACTGCAGCGCGCCCACGGCCAGGGTGAGCAGCACGATGCCCAGCACATCCACCGACTTGGCTCGCACCTGATGCGCCACATCGCGCACGTACGTCCACACCATCAGGCCGGCGATGAGCCCCAGCGGCACGTTGATGTAGAAAATCCACGGCCACGCATACGCGTCCACGATGTAGCCACCCAGCGTGGGCCCAAGCGTGGGTCCCACCATCACGCCCACACCAAAGATGGCCTGGCCAATACCGCGCTCGTGCGGGGGGAACGATTCAAACAGGGTTGTCTGCGCCGTCGACAGCAGCGCGCCGCCGCCCAAGCCTTGCAGCACCCGCCAGAACACCAGCCCCCACAGCGTCGTCGCCGCGCCGCAGAAGAAGCTCGCCAGCACGAAGATGGCAATCGACCCCGTGAGATAGCGGCGCCGGCCGAAGTAGCCCGACAGCCAGCTCGACATGGGAATGATGATCACGTTGGCAATGATGTAGCTCGTGCTCACCCACGCGATCTCGTCGAGCGTCGCCCCCAGCGTGCCCATCATGTGCGGAATGGCCACGTTCACGATGCTCGTATCCACCAGCTCGAGCACCGCCGCCAGCGTCACCGCAATCGCGATCAGATACTTGTTGCGGTACGGATCATCCGCTCCAGCGCGCGGCGCAACATCGCGCGACGATACATCGCGCGGCGCCCCGGCGGCCGCCACATCAGGCGACGCCGAACCAGGCAACGAAGGACTCAGGGTCGCCCCCATGGCGTCTCCTACTGCACCACGATGTGCGCCACCACCGACATGCCGGGCCGCAGGGGACGCTCGGCGTCCAGCGCCTTCGTGATGCGAATGCGCACCGGTACCCGCTGCACCACCTTGGTGAAGTTGCCCGTGGCGTTGTCCGGTGGCAGCAGCGCAAACTTGGCGCCCGTCGCCGAGGCAATGCTTTCCACCTCGCCCTCGATTTCCGCCCCGTCATACGCATCCACTTCGAGATGCACACGCTGCCCGGTTCGAATGCGCGCGAGCTGCGTTTCCTTCACGTTGGCCGACACGTACACACCAGTGTCGCTCACCACACTCATGAGCGTCTGCCCGGGCTGCACAAGCTGACCTGGCTCCACCTGCTTGCGTGACACCGTGCCTGCGAGTGGCGCGGTAATGGTCGTGAACGCGCGCTGCAGCGCGGCCTGATCACGCGCGGCCTCTGCCGCCGCCAGACGCGCCTCGGCGAGACGCACACCCGCCTCGGCGCCGGCAATGCCGCTCGTGGCCGCGCGCACCTGACGCTCGGTGGCCGCCAGGTTGGCCGTTGCGGCATCAAACGCGGCGCGCGCCGCATCAAGTTGCGCCGCACTCACGATCTGCTTGGTTACCAGTTCCTTCGCGCGCGCATAGTCTGACTCGGCGCGTGTGAGCGCCGCACGCGCCGCGGCCACCTGCGCCGTGCCCACATCACGCTGACTGGTGGCTGTGCGCACCATGGTAGCCGCCTGGCCTTCCATGCCGCGACTGCCCGCCGCGGCGCGCGCTGCCGCCAGCTCAGCCTCGGCCTGCGCAAGACGCACGTCGTATTCGCGGGCATCGATGCGCAGCAGCAGCGTGCTGTCGGCCACGTGTCCGTTTTCACGCGCCGGGACCTCGAGCACATAGCCACCCACCTTCGCCACAATCGGCACGATATGCCCCTCGACCTGCGCATTGTCGGTGGATTCGTGTGCGCGGGAAAACGACCACTGCCGGAAGCCCCACACGCCAAGGGCAATGGCGGCGGTGGCGGGAAGCGCGAGACGGAGATTCATGGGACGATGATTGAGAGTGACGGTGACTATTGCAGCTGACGGATCGAACCGATGGCCTTGCTGCGATTCACCCGGGCCTGCTGATAGGCGGCCAGCGCGTCGATGCGCAGCGTGCGTGCCTGATTGAGTGACAGCAGCGCGGCAATCACGTCGCCGTTGCCGGCCACACCGGCCTCAAAGCGATCGCGCGCCTGCTGCACTTCCTGCTCGGCCAATGCCAGCCGTTCCTGCACGGCGTCCAACTGCTCGGCGGCCGACGCCAGATCGAGCAGTGCGGCGCGGACTTCGAGCGCGCCCTGCTCACGCAGGTCGCGCAGACGGGTATCGGTTTCGCGCGCCAACGCGACCTGCTCTTCCAATCGCGCCTCGCGACGAAATCCGTCAAACAGGCCCACGCTCAGTTGCACACCCCAGCTGTAGGTGGGCAGCAGGCGCTCCCAGTTGCGACCCAGCACCCCGTGATCCACCACGAGACCAAGCTGCGGCGTGCGTTCCCACCGGATGGCGCGCGCCGCTTCGCGCTGCGCACGCTCCTGTGCGCCGAGGGCCCGCAGGTCTGCGCGTCCGCTCAACGCCTCACGCACACTGGCCGCGAGGGCGGGTTCGTCGGCGGTCATCGCGCGCAGCACCGCGCCGTCCTCGCGCGGCAGTCCCGCCAGCGAATCACCGAGGGTCAAACGGCCATCAAGCGGCAGTCCGGTGGCCCGCTTGAGTTCGAGCACGGTGCGATCGCGTTCGTTGCGGGCCACAATGAGCTGGGCGCGCACCGCTGCGAGTTGCGACTGGGCCCGCGTCACGTCGAGCGCAATGCCAACGCCCGCCGCGAGCTGATCGCGCGCGATGCGCAGCAGGTCGGCTGCCAGCACCGAGTCGGCGACGCGGGCCTCCACCTGCGCGTCGGCGCGCGCCGCCCGCACATAGACAGCCGCCGCCACCGCCGCCGCCGCATCGGCCTGCACCTCCACCTCGGCGCTGACCGCGCCCGTTGCCGCCTGCGCCGCCCGCCAGCTCGCGAAGCGGCCAAGGTCCACCAGCGGGGCCTGCACCCGGTACCGCAGATCGACCGTGGGCACAGGGCCAATGAGTTCGCCGTCAGGGCGGAGCAGGGGCTGCCCGGTGACCGGGTTGGCGAAGGAGAACCCGAAGGTGGCGGAGTTGAGGGTGCGCTCGGACTGCGCCACCCCGGCGGCCAGGTCGGGGATGAGTGCGCCCCGTCGCTGCAGGGCGCGAGCTTCACTCTGCGCCACGCGGGTACGGGCGACGGCCACCCCGCCGCTCTGTTCGGCGGCAAGCCGTGCCGCCTGTCCCAGTGTCAGGACCACGGGTTGACGCGCCTGCGCTGCCAGCGGCATGCCGGCCGCGACAAAAAGGAGCGTCGCTACAGAAAGGGAGACGCTGGGCTTCATTGCTTGATTGCCCGGAGATAGAAGTCGAGCATTTCCTCGAGCACCTGGGCATCGCTGCCCAGATGCGGGTGGAAGTGCGAGTTGGCCGCCCAGTTGGCATGTGCGAACCAGAGAGCGGAGTACATGCGGGCGGCGATCTCGGGGTCGGTGGCGCGGAACTCACCGGAGGCGATGCCGCGGGCGATGATGTTGGCGACGACCCGTCGTCCGCGGGTCACGATGTCCTGGGCAAAGAACTCCATGAGTTCCGGGAAGTCCCGCAGTTCACCGGCCAGGACCAGTCGCTGTACCACCGCAAAGCGTTCCTCGCGGATGAAGCCCCACCATTTTGTCGCGTATTCGCGGAATAGTGATTCGATGCTGCCGCTTACATGCGCCGATGTCATGCGCTCCGCATCCTCGATGGCCACACCCAGTGTCACCCGCACCATCTCGCGGAACAGGGCTTCCTTGGTCTCGAAGTAGAGGTAGATGGTGCCCTTTCCCACTCCGGCCCGCCTGGCAATGTCATCGAGGCGCGCTCCGGCCAGGCCGCGTTGACCAAACTCCACGAAGGCCGCGTCGAGGATCTGGCCGGGTCGCTCCTCGGGGCAGCGCCGGCGGCTGCGCTCACTGGTGTCCATCTTGGAGATATTAGTGACTGACTGGTCGGTCAGTAAAGAGCTGGAAATGGAAAAGGCGGAGGATCGCTCCTCCGCCCAATCAACCGGCCGGGGCCGACGCCGCCTGGCCGACGCTCAGCCCGCGATCAGACCCGCGCCGGGGCCGGGGCCGTCACCGCCGCCTTCTGCTTCTCCGCCGCGTGACCGGCGAAGATGCCGTTGGTCCACACCACGATGCCGTACATGATGGCGCCGATGAAGATGGCGCCGCCGATCAGGCCCGCGTACGCAGCCGGAAGGTCGCTGCCGTGATTCTCGTGTCCAGCCATGGGGAGTATCTCAGGGGATGGTTGGGAAGACCGGGCCGATCAGGCCACGTCGGCGACGCGCACCGACACCATGTGGTCATTCTGCACGATGGTCGGCAGGATCTCCAGTCCCTGCGTGACCTGGCCGAACACCGTGTGCACGCCGTTCAGGTGGCGCGTGTTGGCTTCGCTGAGCACGATGAAGAACTGGCTGCCGCCCGTGTCCTTGCCCGCGTGCGCCATGGACAGCGCGCCCACGTTGTGCTTGTGCGGGTTGCCGGCCGTCTCGCACTTGATCTTCCAGCCCGGACCGCCCGTGCCCACGGGGCCCTTGCCGTCCTTCGAGTGCGGGCAGCCGCCCTGCACCACGAACTCCGGGATGACGCGGTGGAACTTGATGCCATCGTAGAAGCCGCTGTTGGCCAGCTTCTCGAAGTTCTCCACCGTGACCGGCGCCTCGCCCGCAAACAGCTCGGCGACGAGAGTGCCCTTGTTCGTTTCGAAAGTAACCTGCTTGGACATAGCTACCGTTTTTGGCTCGGGTTAAGCCCGAAAGCTAAAAGCGTAAGGTGCGACCGCGTAAGGTGGACCGCGGGAAGAAACCGCGAGCGGTTTACCGAATCACCTTCAGAATCGCGCCCTCGGCCCGCGGCTCGTCGCTACGCGAACGCTCCTTGGCCGCCTCCGCCAGCAGCAAGCGATGCCAGCCACGTGGACGAGACCCGGCGCCAGCCGCAGGCTTTGCTGCCCGCGATTCCCCGTCCCGCTCATTGTTCGATGATTCCCAGAGTCGCAGCATCGCTTCCCCGATTGAGATGATTGAGAACAGCACGATTGTGACACAATAGTCGCTGGCTGTAATGAACGAAAGCTCATCCGGGTCGGAAATCACACACAGGCCAGCCGCGTGACACGTTACCTGCCAAACCATCCCGCGGTAGGCACGCAATGCCTCCGACCACACCACTCACCACCCACAACCCACGGCGCACGTCTCACAGCTGCCCGCCCCGACCACGACCGCAGTCAGTCAGTCAGTAAATCAGCACTCGCACACACATCCGCCAGAATGCAAGCGCCGCACGCCGGCTTTCTTGCTCCACAGACCCTTCGCCCATGCCAAATGAGCAAGTGACTGAGCTGCGCCCACGCCTCGCGAGGAAACAGCGGCATCAGCGCGCGCTCAATGGCAATCGGATCCGGTTCACGGGTCAGCCCAAAGCGCCGCACCAGCCGCTGCACATGCGTGTCCACGACAATGCCCTCGTTGATGTCGAAGGCATTGCCCAGTATGACGTTGGCGGTCTTGCGCCCCACACCGGGCAGCGGCACCAGCTCGGCAATCGTGCGCGGCACCTTTCCGCCATGCAGCGCCACGAGCCGCTGCGCCATGCCCACCAGACTCTTGGCCTTGGCGCGAAAAAAGCCCGTCGTGCGTACCAGCTCCTCGACATGCTCGAGCGGCGCCCGACTCAGCGCCTCCGCCGTGGGGTAGGCGGCGAACAACGCCGGCGTCACCATGTTCACGCGCGCATCGGTACACTGCGCCGACAGAATGGTCGCACACAGCAACTCAAAGGCATTGCGATGATCGAGCTCGCAGTGCGCATCCGGATACTCCGCCTGGAGACGCTCGAGCACCACGGACGCCAGCGCTTGCTTCTCGGACTTCGTTCGCGGACTGCGTGCCACCGGTGCCGCCCGCTGTGAGGGCTTCTGCCCCACGGTCTTGGCTGTCTTGCGCGTACGGGTCATGCCGTCAACGTCATCCAGGCGACAGCCTCTCAGGTCGCAGCCGCCAGCGCACGTCGACGCGCCGACGCAAAGGCCAGCACCTCATCCACGCTGCGGGTGTTGAGCACGTTGTCTGCCGACAGCCAACCCTTGCGCGCCTGGGCCACACCCAGCGTGAGATTCTCGAACCCCATGGGCGAATGTGCGTCGGGCCCAATGCTCACCATCGCGCCATGCTCGGCCGCAATGCGGCACGCGCGCCAGTCGATGTCGAGCCGATGCGGGTCGGCGTTGAGCTCGATGGCCACGCCCACCCGCGCGGCCTTGGCCATCACGGCGTCCAGATCAATGGCAAACGCCTCGCGCGTGAGCAGCAGGCGGCCCGTCGGATGCCCCAGCACCGTGAGATGCGGATCGTCGAGCGCCTTGAGTACGCGATGGGTCATCTGCTCGGCGTTCATGCCGTAGCGCGTGTGCACCGACCCGATCACGAAATCAAAGTGATCGAGAAAGGCCGCATCATAGTCCACACGTCCGCAGGGCAGAATGTCGGCTTCGATGCCCTTGAGCACACGAAAGTCCACGCCTTCTGCACCAAAGCGCGCGTTCAGGGCATCGATTTCAGCGTGCTGCTCCAGAATGCGATCACGCGACAGGCCACCGGCATACGTGTTGGACTGCGAATGGTCGGACACGCCCAGGTAACGCAGCCCCCGCGCCATGGCCGCGCGCGCCATCTCTTCAATGGTCGCCCCGCCATCGCTGTACTGGGAATGACAGTGCAGGGCACCGCGCAGGTCCTGCTCATCAACCAGCGACGGCAGCGTACCAGCCGTCGCCCGCTCCAGCTCACCACGCGCCTCGCGCAACTCGGGCGGCACGTAGCTGACACCAAGGACGGCGTACAGCGCGGCCTCGTCAGGCACGGGGATCACGGCGCCATCGGCATCGCGAAGTTCATCGCCCGACAGGGTGTAGCCGCGCTGGGCCGCGAACGCCGCCACCTGCTGCACATGCTCGTGGCTTCCCGTCGCGCGCCACAGCGCCAGGGCAAACTGCTCGGGACGCACACACGACAGGTCGACCCGTACGCCGTCTTCAAGACGCAACGACAGCGTACGCCCGCCGCCACCGAGCACCTCACGCACGCCACGCATCTGGGCCAGTGACGCGGCCACCACGCTGGGATTGCCGCGCACCGCAGCCACCAGGTCCACGTCGCGCACCACTTCCATGCGACGCCTGATGGACCCGGCCACCTCCAACGTGATGACGTCGGGATGACGACGCAGCACGTCGGCAATGCGCTCCGCCTCGGCGCGGCCATGCGGCCACAGCACGTAGGCGCCTGCCGAACGCAGCTCGGCGATACCCTTGAGCACCTTGTCGGCGGTTCTGGCGCCAAACTTGGGCACCGACGCCAGGCGGCCTTCGCGTGCCGCCGTCTCCAGATCCTGCAGCGTGTCGATGTCGAGATGCTCGTGAATGCTGCGAATGCGCGCCGGCCCGAGACCAGGCACCCGCAGCATCTCCATCAGCCCTTCGGGCGTCTCTTCCTGCAACTGCTCGAGCAGCGACGAGCTGTTGCTCTCGGCCAGGTCACGCAGCACCGCCAGCGCAGCGGGGGCCACGACATCAGGGGCGGCAAGTTCGCGGGTCAGCGCCACATCGAGGGACAGGTCACCCAGCGCCGCAACACTGCGGGCCGCAAGCGCCATGGCCTTGATGCGGTGCGCGTCCTCGTCGTGCAACTCCATGAGAACGGAGATCTGGTTGAGCGCGTGGGCCGCCGCCCGACAATCCATTCGTGAAATCTACTGCATTTGAACGCCCCAGGGCAGCGCCCTGGCCCTGCACCGTCACGATTCCACGCCCGCCAGATGTCGCATCTTGGCCACCAGTTCCACCATCTGCCGCTCGGTAAGCTCCAGCTCCTGCGCCGCTGCGGCCGGCTCGAGCAGACCGTTGCGCATGGAGACACCCACCTGATTCATGTAGCGCACCTTGGACAGCACTTCAAGCGTGAGCTGACGCAGGCCATGAAAGCGACGCTTCTCGGCGTTGGCTCGACGAAAGCGCAGCGCGAGTTCGTCGGCGGTGAGATCACGCGCCAGCGCCAGCACATTGTCGATGGTACGACCGGGCAGCACGCCGCGGTCGGGAATGCCGCTGTTGGTCCACCCCTCTTCGGCGAAGAACAGACGACCCACGTACTCGATGCCGTCGTGTGCGGTGTGCACGGTCACACGCACGGTTCTCCCGTTGACGGCTAGAGTCGTGAGCGCGGTATGGGTGACGGGACCAAAGGGCAGCAAGGCAGTCGGGGTCTTGGTTGAGCGTAAGGTGGAACCACGTAAGGTGAACTGCGGGAAGTAACAGCGGGCGAGGCTACCGCAGTTGTGGTCGTTGCCCCGGGTCGGGGTCAAGGTCGGGGCAGGAAGGTGCGGATGGCGGTGAATAGTTGGCCAGGTTGTTCGACGTATGGGACGTGTCCGCAATCGTCCAACACCACGAGCTCAGCGTTCAGACAACTGGCGGCAGCTTCCGCACTCTCCAGCGGAATGGGGTCCTGTCGTCCGTGAATGACGAGTGTGGGGCAGTGCACGGCACGGAGTTCGTCCCTGATATCATATTCACCAAGACTCGTCCATACCGACTGCTGCACCTTGCCTGTCACACGAAAGGGAGTGAGGTCACGTGCCCGGTACGGATCGGCGAAATAGCCGGCCACGCTCAACTCGAAGCTGCGCTGCCGGTACACATCCGGATCCGATTCGCGAAGACCCGAGGCCTGGAGGGTGGTGCGCAATCCCTGAATGACTTCACCGCGCCCACGCGCGGCGAGGGTCTGCTCGAACTCATCGCGCCACGCGCGGGTGACGGGTGCCGGTGAGATGAGCACGAGGCGAGCCGGCGCCACCATCGACGCGTCGCGCACGGCGCGTGTGGCGTACAGCATGGCCAGCAGCGCGCCCCAGGAATAGCCGATGATGGTGGGCGGAAAGAGCGCGAACTCCGTGACGATCGTGGCCAGATCGCTGACCTGCGTCTCCCAGGTGATGGGCGCGGGATCGTCGGTTCGACTCTGTCCACCACCACGCTGATCGTAGGTGATGAGCCGGTACGTATCGCTCAGCGTCAGCATCTGCGGGTACAGATAGTCGTGATGCGCACCGGGGCCGCCGTGCAACAGCAGCACGGGCGGGGCGCCGGGCGGACCATCCGCACGGAAGTAGAGGGGCAGGGGCGTGGTGCGCGTGAAGCCGCTGGTCATGTGCACGGGCGGAATTCCTCAAGGTGCCCGCAACGCTGCGGGACGGGGCTCAGAAAAAACTAGCACAATTGGCGGAGGCCCTTGCCAACGACTCGCTGCCAGAGGCTCTCTGCCTCCACGGTGACGCGCTACATTACCGCCATGCCTCCCCTCGGATACCGCCGCAGCACGCCCTCCTCCACGCTGGCCGTGGACAGTGGCATGCATCGCGCCGTGCCCGATGGCCGCGCGGCGCGTGGCACCTTGCGGGCACTCGCCCTGCTGGTCGACCGCATGGCCACTCTGGGGCTGGGGTCGGGACGGGAGCCCGACCCGGAACGCATGGCCAGCGTGCGTGATGCGCTGCGCCAGCTCACGGCGCGCATTCGTGAGGCCGCCATGCTCTGCCGAGTCATGGAGGGTCAGTTCGTGCTGGCCGGTGATCCGGTGGACCGGGGACTCACACGCGACGATCCGCTGCTCGGTACACTGCTGCAGCGCTGTCTCAGGCTGGGTGTGGGCTCCATCACCGTGCGTCAGGGCGCGGCGCCCAGCGAGCTGCTCACGCTGGCGCAACTGCTCACACAATCCCTTGCGTCCTCTGCCGCGTCATCTGCTGCGTCATCCGCGCAGGCGGCGTCTCCCGCCGATGCGCTGCGTGGCAATGCCTTTGCGCAACCTCCGTCGCGCAGTGATACGCCTACCACGCTGAGCAGCATATCGGCCGAGCCCGCCCCCCGCGAATTGCTGCGCTCGTGGAGTGTGCTGGTCACGCCGGCTGATACATCGCAGGGCACTGCCACGGAGCGATCGGCTCCGGTGCCCGAGGCCATGGCTTCGCCCGCTGCCGCGGACGAAACCGGTGAGCACGGGACGTCACCAACGGCCATTGCGCTGTCGCGTCTGGCCGGCGCACACGCCGACGACACGGCCATGCGCGCGGCCGATGCGATTGTTGCGCTGCTCGACGATCTCGAGTTCCGCGGTGAGGCACAGGGCATCGAGGGCATTGCGCGTGCGGTCATGGCCCACGGTCATCAGGTGGGCGCGGGACCGGGACGTTTGGCCACCGAGCGCATTCTGCGTCGCCTGCAGCATCGTCGCACGCTGGAGTTGCTGGCCTCGCGCGTGCCGCATTCCCCCGATCGCCTCGTGCTGCTCGAGCTGCTCGCGCGCGCGGGAGAAATCGCGGTGGATGTGCTCGTGCGTCAACTCATGTCGGCCGAGGACACGCAGAGTCGGCGGGCGTACTTTGACAGCATTGTATCGCTCGATCTGGGCGGCACCATGCTGTTTGACCTGCTGCGCGACTCGCGCTGGTTCGTGGTGCGCAACGCCGTCGCCCTGCTGGGTGAGATGGGCGTGCAGTCAGCGGATCTGGCCATGCTGCCGCTGCTCTCGCACGAAGACGACCGCATTCGCATTGCCGTTGCCCGCGCGCTCATTCGCCTCGGCACGGCCAAGGCCATTGCCGGTTTGCACAACGCCATCGACGATCGCCACGCCGAAGTCCGGCGCATTGCAGCCGTGAGCTACGGCCTGTCCAACTCGGTGAGTGGTGGCGTGCGGCCGCCGGCGGCGCGGCTGGCGGCCGCCTTCGAGCAGGAAACGGACGAAGACGCGGCGCTGGAAATGCTGGCCGCACTCGGCAAGCTCGGTTCATCCGATGCCATTCAGCGTTTGCTGCGCATTGCCGTGCCGCCGCAGAACACGGAGGCGGGAGAGAAGACCGTACCGCGCGAAGCCTGGCTGCGAATCGCCGCCATTGAAGCGCTGTTCAAGGCGCGTGGGAATGCGGTGCTGCCGGCGATCGAGATGTTGGTGAACGATCAGGATCCGGAAGTGGCGGCGGCGGCGCAGCGGTTGCGCGGTTGAGCTGCCGCAGTTTTGCGCGGGGTGCAGGATTCGGGATCCCACTTGGCCATCCACCGCCGTGGGCTGTGGGCCATGCGCTGTGGGTGTGAGTGGTTCACCGACCGCATCACGGCGACTGGCTGACATCGCGCCGTGGGATCCCCCGACCAACCAGGGAACGATCTCACGGACTACGCGATCCTGCCCCGGCACCACTCTCACCCATAGCCCACATCTCACAGCCCACGGCGGCGGATAACACGCCGCCGTCGCCCCCAACTGCAACCGCAGTCAGCGATCCGTAAAATCCGTACTCGCCCCCACCACCCGACACGTTTCCGCAATCAACGTCGCCGCCCGATCCAAATCCTCCAACGCCACCATCTCGTTGGGCGAATGCATGTAGCGGTTCGGAATGCTCACCAGTGCCGTCGCCACGCCATTGCGCGCCAGCTGCATCGCATCGGCATCGGTGCTCGTGAATCGTCCCGCCGCATGCAAACTGAACGGAATCTCCAGTCGCCGCGCCGTATTGGCCAGCAACCGGTACGCGACCGGCGAGATCACCGAACCACGCGTGAGCACGGGGCCGCCGCCGATGTTGTGCTCACCGATTTCTTCCTTCTTCATGCCCGGATGATCGGTGGCAAAGGTCACGTCCACGGCAATGGCCATGTTCGCGTGCACGGACTGCGCCGCCACGCGCGCGCCACCGCCCGAGTAGCCGATTTCCTCCTGCGCCGTGGCCGCCGCCACGACCGTGGCCTCACCCGGATTGGCCGCGTACCGACGCAGTGCTTCCAGCACCACGAACGCGCCAATGCGGTCGTCGATGCTGCGCGACACGAGCCGGCCGTTGGGCAACTCGATGGACTGCGAGTCAATCACCCCCGCATCGCCCACCTCCAGTCGCTCCTGCGCCTCGGCCTTGTTGCGCGCCCCAATGTCCACCCACAGGTCCGTGATCTTGCTGGCCTTCTCGCGTTCCTCGGGCTTCATGAGGTGGATGGGCTTCTTGCCAATCACCCCCAGCACGTCGCCGTGGCGTCCGAGAAAGCGCATGCGCTGCGCGACCAGCACCTGCGGATCCCAGCCACCGATGGGTTCGAAATACACGTAGCCGTTGTCATCGATGTGCGTGACAATCACGCCGATCTCGTCGATATGACCGGCCAGCAGAATGATGGGACCGTCGGCGCCGGCCGTGCCGGTGACCGTGGCCAGCGAGTTGCCAATGGCGTCGGCGCGCACGGACGCGGTGACCGTGGCCGCTTCGGCGCGCCAGACACGCGCCGGGGCGCCTTCGAAGCCCGAGGGACCGGGCGTATCGAGCAGGCGCTTGAGGAAGGCGAGAGAGGATTCGGAAAGCATGGGGGCAATATACGTGCTATCGTTGGAGCATGATCATTCCGTTTCTGCTCATCGGCGTCGCCGCCGGCGTGCTCAGTGGGCTGTTCGGCATCGGCGGCGGCATCATCATCGTGCCCGCGCTCATCTACGTCGCCAAGATGACGCCGCAGCAGGCGGCCGGCACGTCACTCGCGGCGCTCGTGCTCCCACTTGGCGCGGCGGTTGGTGCGGTCACGTACTATCGCGCCGGACACCTCAAGCCGCTCGACGCACTGTGGATTGCCCTCGGCATGGCAGTCGGGGCGTTCGGCGGTTCGTGGATTGCCACGAACGTGGATGCGGAGACGCTCAGGCGGGCGTTTGCGCTGCTGATGGTGGGGATGGCAGTCAAGCTCTGGATTGGGTGACTGCGGTCGGGGTCGGGGTCGACTGCAGCACGCCTTCCACAGCCGTGGGCCGTGGGACGTGGGTGATGGGTGCGAGTGGATCGAGGGCGAGATCACGGCGACTTGCTGGCATCGCGCGGTGGTGTGCGCCGACACACGCGGTACGACCTCACGGATATCGCGATCTCGCTCCGACACCACTCCCACGCATAACCCACGTCCCACGGCCCAGAACTGCGGATGGCGGACGCGAACCCCGACCGCAGTTCTATCGCACCCGAACCGCAGTACTATCGCACCCGAACCGCGTGCGCCCCCGCCACCTCTGTGAATAACGAAGGATTGAATATCCTCGCCATCGCTTCAATCCCATCAACCACCCGTGGCCCCGGCCGCGACGTGAGTCCGTTCGCATCCATCGCCCACACCTGACGGTCAGCCAGCCACTCCCACTCCGGCTTCGTCAGACAACGTCGCGCCTCTTGGGCCGCCGCCGCGACACTGTAGCCACAAGGCGCAAACAGCACGATGTCCGGTGCCGCCTCACGCAGCGCGTCCATGCTGACCGGCACCGAATGCGCGCCCGCCACGCCCAGCACATCAATGCCGCCGGCGCGCTTGATCTGCTCCGGTCCCCAGTGGCCCGCCACATATACCGGTTCCGTCCACTCCACCAGCGCCACGCGTGGCCGCGGGGCCTGCGCGGCCTTGAGTGTCTCGTGCACGTGGCGTATCCGGTCGCGCAGTCCGGCCAGCGTTTCCTCCACTTCGTCGCTCGCGCCCAGCGCCTCACCCACGGTGCGGATGTCGTCCAGAATGCCATCGACTGACGTCCCACCGAGTGTCACCACGCGTGGCTCGGGTGACAGGCGGGACGCCAGTGCCCGCACGTCCGACTCGCGCACCGCACACACCTCGCAGAGTGCCTGCGTGAGCAGCACATCCGGATGCAGCGCCCGCACACGCGCCTCATCAATGGCAAACAGCGCGAGCCCCGCCTCATGCTGTTCGCGCACCGCGGCATCGATGGCGGCGGGGTCATGGGTGTCGGGTATGGTGGCGCGTGTCACACGCGCGCGTGAGCCCACGATGTCGGGATAGTCGCACTCATGCGACACACCCACGAGATGATCGCTGGCGCCAAGCAGGGCCACGATTTCCGTGGCGGCCGGAAGCAGAGAGACGATGCGCATCCGTCAATTGTGCACTGGCGCGCGCGACTCTGCTGGCGCAATGTGGGGCAGGCGGGGGGCGGGCGTGTCACGGGCCCCGCTCCATACCCGCACCACATGTGGCAATCATCCTCGGCCGAGGTGTCCGCGTTTGCGGCAATCGCTCGTCAATTCGAAGCCGGTCCGGCGGTCCCAGTCGCCGCAACGTTTCCCCACGTCCGGACTGCGGCGATGGTTCGGTCTGCTGGTCCTGCTCGCGCCACTGGCCTGCGGAGGCGGTGGCAGCGACAGCAGCGGCGGCCCCACGCCTCCGCCTCCCCCACCGCCCCCGGCCCAGGCCGCCGTCGCACGCGTGGTGCTGAATGGCGTGCCCGAGCGCCTCGTCGTGGGCGCCAGCGCCACGCTGCAGGCCGTGGCCACCGATGCCAACGGCAACGTGCTCACGGGCCGCGCCACCAGTTGGCAGAGCAGCAACGCCGAGGTGCTGTCGGTGTCGTCCACCGGCAACCTGCTGGCCTTTGCCCCGGGCTCGGCGCAAATCACCGTCACCGTGGAGTCGGTGTCGGCCAGCGCCAGCATTGCCGTTGTGCCGCCGCCGGTCGCGCGCGTACGCATCACTGCGCCCACCCAGGTGGTCAACGAAGGGCGCACGCTCGCGCTCTCCGCGGTGGCCACCGACAGCAGCGGACGCACACTCACCGACCGCCCCATTGCGTGGAGCTCCAGCGCGCCGGCGGTGGCCAGTGTGTCCGGTACCGGACTGGTGACGGGCCTCGTGCAGGGCGAGGCGTTCATTGCCGCCAGCAGTGAAGGCCAGCGTGACTCTGTGCGCATTACCGTGGGGCCCGCGCTGCCGCCGGCGCTGGAATTCGTGAACGGTCCACCGGGTGGCGTGCTGCCGGGGCGTGTGTTCAGCCTGCGCGTGCGCGCTGTGGACGGACGTACCGGCACCACGGTGCCGTATGACGGGCCGGTGAGTATTGCCCTCACCCAGGGCGCGGCCGGTACGCTGCTGGGCAGCACCACGGCGCAGGCAGTGCGCGGCGAGGCGCAGTTTGACAGTCTGGCCATCATGCAGAGCGGCAGTTGGCAATTGCGTGTGGCCGCCAGCGGATTTGAAGCCGCCGTATCGCAGCCGGTCATCGTGGGCAACAGCGGCAACGGCGCCATCACCATCTCCACCATCACCACCGAACGTCCGGCGTCGGGCAGCGCCTCCACCACCATTTATCGCTTCACGGCCACGTTGCGCGACGCAGGCGGCGCACTGATCACCACGCCTACCATCGTGCGCGCACAGGTGGCGCGTGGCAATGTGAGTATCGTCTCCGGTGCGACCTCGCCATCCACGGCCAGTGGTACCGCGGCCATGCAGGTCACGGTAACGGGTACCGGCACGTTCGACCTGCTGCTCACCACACCCGAAGGGCAGAGTGGTGTGCATGCCATGCCCAATGTCAGCGGCGGGGCCGCGCTGTTCTCACTGCAACGTGCCGTCGCTGATTCGGTGGTGCCGGTTGGCGCCACCATGTCCACCACCCTGCAGGGTCTGGCGGCGCTCAACGCACCCTCCGACGTGCACACGGCGGTTGTGGAGGTGAACTGGAGCCCGGGCGCATTCACGCTGGTGTCGGATTCGGTGCTCACGAACACGGGCGTGGTCACCTTCAATCGCAACGTGCTCGCACAAGGCATTGTCCGTCTCACGATCGTCGGTTCAAACGCCATCATTGCGAGAGGGCCGGCCGTGCCGATGGCCAGTCTGCGCTTCCGCGCGCTCGACGGTGACGGCAATCGCGGCGTGCAACGCTTCCAGGTCATTCTGCTTGAAGCCCGCGGACCAACAGGCGAACTCCTGCAGGAACGGACCACGACCGAAATGCTGGTGCGCATCCCATGACCCACGCACGATCGTTTGCCATTGTCTCAGCCGCGTTGACCGGTGCGCTCGCGCTCGTTTCAGCCTGCCACGACAGCACACAACCCGGCGCCGCGCCACTGGCTGCGCTGCAGCCTGATGCCTATCGCGCGACCTGGCACATCACCTCGCAGGACGGTGGCACCGTGCAGGCCACGCTGCGCGTCCACAGCGGCGCGGCCGCGCCGGCCCTTGGCGCCTATCGGGTGCAACTCCTTCTGCCACCCGGCGTCGACACCGCGGCGCTCGCACTCGATCAGTCGTCTGCACAGGGCGCAGCGCAGCGTCTGCTGGCCGTGGAAGGTCGCACGCTGCGTGTGGTAGGGGTGGCGCCCGACGGACTCAGCACCGGCGACCTGTTCACGGTGAAACTGCGCGCGCCCGCGACGCTGTCAGCGCAGGCGCTCGCCACGGCGCTGCTCGTGCAGGAATGGGTGGATGTGCAGGGCGTCAATCGTCTCGCGCGACTGGAGCCGGCGACGGTGGGAGGCCCGCGATGAAGCCCGCAACACATCGGACAGCAACTCGCGCGATGCGCGCCGCCATGTGTGCGGCCGTGCTTGGCGCATCCAGCGGCGTATCACGTAGCGCAGAGGCCCAGGCTTCGGCCGACCCCACGCCGCCGCCATCGTCCAGCACGCAGCGCGGAACGCTCTACCTGGTGTGGGGCGACCCGGAGCGCGACGGGGTGCCGCGCTACCGCGCCATCATCCAGGGCGGCGCCGGTGAGGTCACGCAGTACATGGTGGACAACCGCGATCTCGACTTCGTGGCCCGTGTGCAGCAACTCGATCGGCAACTGGTCGATGTCACCGTCAGCGCAGCACGGCCGGCGTTCGGTGCCGGCAGCGCACTCACACTGCCGCGGCTCACGGAAATCTCACCGGTGCCCGGCGCCGTTTCGCGTGCACGCAACACGCTGCCACCAGCCTGGGTCGTACAGCGCCGGCCCTATGCCGTGGTGCTCTGCAAGTTTGCCGACATTCCCGCCGAACCCCTGCCACCGGCCGCTTACGAGCGCATGTACGGCCGTGCCAGTGGTGGCGCCGATGCGTACTACCGCGAAGTGTCGCGCGAACGTCTCAATCTCGAAGGCACCACCGTGGTGGGCTGGCTCACACTGCCGCGCCCACGCAGCGGCTATACCCTGGCCGACGGTGAAGCCAACCTTGGCCTCATGAGCAGTGAGTGTCTCGCTGCCGCCGACGCACAACTGGATTACAGCACCTTCGGCGGCGTGGGCATGCATTTCAATTCGGCCATCGGCTGTTGCAGCTGGGGCGGCAGCACGGGCATCGCGCTCGATGGCCCGTCACGTGTCATCCCGGCCATGTGGAACATGGACTGGGCGCGCTCTGGTACCGTGTGGCACGAACTCGGTCATTCGTTCGGCCTGCCGCACAGCAGCGGCCCGTACGGCGCGGTGTACGATGCGCGCTGGGATGTCATGAGTTCATCCAGCACCGGCAGCTTTCTCAATGCCGACTTTGGACGCGCCGGCGCGCACTTCCTCGCCTACCACAAGGACCGGCTTGGCCTCATCCCCGACTCGGCGAAAGTCGAAGTCATGAGTGGCAGTTGGTCGGGGCTGCTCGAGGCACACAGCGTGCCACTGGCCACGGCTCAGGGCAAGCAGCTCGTCACCGTGCCACTCACGCATTTCCGTAGCGGCGCGCAGTTGCTCATTGAAGCGCGCAGCCGTGCAGGGCTCGATCGCAGCATTCCCGGCGAGGGTGTGGTCATATCCACCGTCGATAATGGCCGCGCCGAGCAGGCGCAGGTGGTGGATGTGGACGGGAACGGTGATGTGAACGACGCCGGTTCCGTGTTCACGTTGGGGGAGAGCTACGAACATCCCGGCAGCCAGATTCGTATGCGCGTGGACTCGCTGCATGAACACGGCTGGTATGTGACGGTCACACGCAACGCCGGCATTGGGGTGGCGCGCTTTCTTCGCGCTGGCGGCACACGTGAAGTAGAAGCGGGTGGCCTGGCCTGGGTGCGCGACTCGGCGCAGGTCACGGCTGCTGACAGTTGGGCGGCGTATCCGCTCACCCTTCCCGCGTGGCTCAGGCTCGAGCGTTCATCGGGCAGTGGCAACGGTTGGCTGGTGTATGCCATCAATCCGGCACAGTTGCCGGGCGCACGCAACGTGTTCACCCTGCAGCTGTCGGCGCCCACGGGGCAGACACGCTCCACGTTTCGCGTGGAAGTGGGACGTGTGGAGCGCAGCACGCCCGCACCCGCCGTACAGCTGTCCCGCATCTCGCGCAACATCAGCGCACGGCTGGGCGATGCCTTCATCGGTTTTGACACCGTGCGGGTCACACTGAGCGCGGCGCTTGGCAGCAGCACCTGGACGGCGCGGCCTTCGTCACGTCAGTACTTGTTCAACGAGAACCGCACCGCGCGTGATACGCTGAGCACACGCACCGGCTCCAGCACACTCGCCTTCTGGTTCCAGGCCAGTGGCTTGAGCGACGGCACGTACATCGACACACTGCGCATCGATGTGGCCGGCGCCACGCCCAGCACCTATCTGGTGGTGGACACGGTCACGCTGGTGAGTGGCAGTGGACCGGGTGTGGAGTTCGGGCCGCGTCGTCCGGCACTCACGCTGCCCGTGGGCGCCATTCCGCAACTGGACAGTGTGCAGGTGCGGCTGAGTGGACTGCAGGCGGAGTGGACGGCGTTCAACCGACGCGCCGATGGCCGCGTGCTGCGCAGTAACGGCGCCAGCAACGATTGGATTCTCTGGCAACGTTCACCCACGGCGGTCGGCCGCTCCATCGACACCATCTTCGTCAACATTCCCGGCCTCGCGCAGCAGCGCATTGTGGACACGCTGTTCGGCGAGAACGTCCCCCTCAGGCTCACGGCTTCGCGGCGCGGCATGCGTGGGCAGGTCACGCTGGGCAGTCTGCCGCGTGTGGACAGCGTGCGTGTGGGTGTGTTGAGCACGGTGGGCGTGAACACGAACTGGACCGCGTCGGCGCCGGCGCGCATCAGATTGCATCAGCGCGATGCGTTCACCACCATTGCCACCGGACGCACGGGAGACTTCCTGCGCTGGTCGCGCAATCAGCGGCTGATGGAGCCGGGGCGCTACGTCGATACGCTGAGCATTACGGTGCCGGGGGCCATCGGGTCACCGTTCCTGGTCATCGATACGACCGACGTGATGGCACCAGCGGCTGTGGTGGGCGATGTGGATGGCGACGGGAGCATTACGTCAGCCGACGCAACGGCCATTCTGCGCTGGCTGCTGCAACTGCCGGTCGGGCCGCGCGTTGATGCCAGGACACGCGGTGACGTGAATTGCGATGGCGAGGTGACGGCGGCGGATGCGATGCTGATTCTTCAGCATGATGCGGGGAGGAGGGAGGGGAAGGGGTGTTTGGGGAGGCCGGTGGTGGTGCCTTGAAGGGGGACGGGATCCCACTCGGCCATCCACTGCTCTGGGCTATGGGCCGTGGGCTTTGGGTGTGAGTGGATTGGCGTCCACATCGCGTAATCCACGGCCATCACGCCGTGGGATCCCAGCCGCCCCCGCGATTCCGGTTCGCGATGCCTCGGATAACGCGATCCCGCCCCTGCACCACTCAAACCCACAGCCCAGAGCCCAACGCCCACGGCAGCGGATGGCGAAACCAGAACCTCGACCGCAGTTAACGAAAAAGCGCCCGGCGATCGATCGCCGGGCGCTTCGTCCATCAACACAAACGTTCAGCCCCGCCGCTTCCGCGCCACGCCAACCAACCCCATCATCCCCGCGCCCAGCAACGCCAGCGAACCCGGCTCCGGCACCGCCACGGCAATGTCGTCGATCTCGAACGCCCGGCCGTTCGACGTCAGGCGAAGCGCGCGGAAGTTGCCGGCGTTTGTGAAGTCGAGGAACAGGCGACGATTCGTGTCCGAGATCGTCTGGTTGCCGTTCGCGTTCGTCGCCACGTCCTCGCCAGTCAGGAAACCCGCGTTGGCGCCGCCGGTGAAGTTGATCACGTTCAGATTCTGGTCCAGCACTTCGAGCTTGTTGTACGTGTCGATCGAGCCCCAGTAGAAGCTCAGCGAGGTGATCGACTGCGTGGCCAGGAAGCCCTGGAAGTCGATGATGGCCGAACCATTGGCATCACCGTTCACGTTGGGCACGGCAAAGAAGCCGCTGTTCACACCGGCCGGCGCCGCGGCGCCCGAGACCGAACCGGGCAGGATGGAGTAGTCGCCGCTGAACGACACGCCGTTGTACGGGCCGCCGTTGAAGTTCACCAGCAGCTGCTGGGGCGCAAAACCCTGGTCGGGTGCGCCCGAGGTGGAGGAGAACGTCACCTGCGCCGAGGCCGTCGTGGCCGTGGCGAGGAAAAGCAGGGCACCCGTGAATGCTGCGCGCATTGTCTGTCCTTGGGGATGGTGATGCCGGCCGGTCGGCCGATTGAGCGGGATCACGTCCCCAAAGAGCAAGGCGCATGCCGGGCGGGGCCATTGGGTGGAAATCGGTCAAAATGCCCAAAAAACCGGGTTCTGCCATACAAAACGCCCATTCCTGTGACGGACCGGGGGTACGAAACCGGACTGGTCCATGAGGAACGGGGGCGACAGGCGTGGGAGGGGTGCAACAGGTCAGAGTTGGGCTGCATGTGGGTCGGATCCCACTCGGCCATCCCCTGCCGTGGGCTGTGCGCCGTGTGCTCTGGGTGTGAGTGGATTCGCGTCGGCATCACGTAATCCACGGCCATCGCGCCGTGGGATCCCATTCGCTCAACGCGAACTCGCTTGGGATCCCTCGGATTACGCGATCTCACCCCCACACCACTCAAACCCACAGTCCACAGCTCACAGCCCAAAACAGTGGATGGCGTCCATCAGAACAGAACGGCTTCAGCCCCTCACCGCCCCCCCGCCGAGTACACCACTTTCCCACCAACCCACGTCGCTTCCACCCTCGTCTCCAACACCATCTCCACCGGCACCCGCATGATGTCCTGCGACAGCACGACAAAATCCGCGTACTTGCCCGGCGTGATCGACCCCATGTCCTTCTCCTGAAATCCCGCGTACGCCGGCCAGAGTGTCATGCTGCGCAGCGCGTCTTCCCGGCTCATGCGCTGCTCCGCATACCAGCCGCCCTCGGGCCAATTGCGCGCGTCCTGCCGCGCGATACTCGCGTGGAAGGAGATGAGCGGATTCACTTCTTCCACCGGAAAGTCCGAGCCGTTGGGAATCACCACGCCGCTCTTGAGCAGGGACTGCCACGCGTATGCGCCAAGCAAGCGCGTATTGCCCAGACGCTTGCCAATCCAGTACATGTCGCTGGTCTGATGACTGGCCTGCATGCTGGGAATCACACCCAGCTGCGCGAACCGCGGGATGTCATCCTGATGCAGGATCTGCGCATGCTCCACACGGAAGCGATGATCGGCGCGCGGCACGCTGGCCAGCGCCTTCTCGTACGCGTCGAGCACCACGCGGTTGCCACGATCGCCAATGGCGTGCGTGTTGATCTGGAAACCGGCCTTGAGTCCTGCTTCGGCCACTTCGCGAATGTGCGTGGCCGGTGAGAGCAGCAGTCCCGTGTTGTTCGGGTCATCGCTGTAGGGCTCGAGCAGCGCCGCGCCGCGCGAACCCATCGCGCCATCCGCATACAGCTTGACCGCGCGCACCCATACGCGGCCGTCGTGCAACGCCGAGCGCGGTCCCATGGCGAAGTAGTGTCGTAGCGCCGCCGAGTCGTCGCTGATCATGATGTACAGACGCAGATCGAGCTCGTTCTTCTGCGCCATGTCTTCGTAGAGTTCGATCATCTTGCGGGACGCGCCCGCGTCATGCATGCCCGTCAGACCCCAGCGGTGCATGAGACGGGTGGCGTCCTTGTGCATGCTGCGCCATTCGTCGAGCGTGGGCTCGGGCACCTTACCGCTCACCAGATTCTCGGCGCGATCAATGAGCACGCCCGTGGGCTGGCCCTTGGCATCACGCATGATCTTGCCGCCGCTCGGGTCCTTTGCCGCGGCAGTCAGCCCTGCCACGCGCATGGCGGTGGCGTTGGCGAGCTGCGCGTGACCGTCAATGCGTTCGAGCAGCACCGGGTGATCGGGCGTGGCCGCCGACAGCGCCTCGTGCGTGGGGAAGTTGGTATTGCCCCAGGCGTTCTGATCCCAGCCGCGACCAATAATCCACGAGCCCTTGGGTGTGCTCTTGGCACGCTCCACCACTCGGGCAATGACCTCGTCGTAGCTCTTCGTGCCCACGAGGTCCACACTGCGCAGCTTCTTGGCGAGGTTGTTGAAGTGCGCGTGCGCGTCCACCATGCCGGGAATGACGGTGCGGCCCTCAACATCCACCACTTGCGTGGACGGACCGCGCAGCATGGCCGCCTCACGTTGCGAGCCGGTGAACACGATGCGGCCGCCGCGCACGGCAAAGGCCTCCACCAGGGGCCGGGTGTCATCGGCCGTATAGATGCGGCCGTTGGTGACGATGAGGTCGGCGGGGGCTGCAGCCTGCGCACCTGCGGGTTGGGCGCCGGCGGCACGAACGCCGCCGATTGCGAGCGGAAGCGCCAAACTGGCAAAGGCCGCGGCGCGACTGGCCGAGCGACTGGCCACCAGGCGAGGGGAGGACGGCAGAAGGCGGAGCATGAGGGGCCGGGATATGGAATGACGAGGGGGCAGCGCTGGCAAAATGGGGCGGCGCCGAGTTTGCGACAACGTCGGGTGTTGGCATGCATCCTGCTCGTGTTGCAGGGGTGAGGCAGATTTCATCGGAATCTGCATCACATATGGCTGAGTTCGGCATGTGGGATCCATACGCCAAACTCCCGGTTGCTCGCTAAGTGTTGTAAATTCAATGGGTTGGGCTTGAATCTTACGGATGGGCCCGGTTGGCATGAATCATGAGATAAGGGGCAGGCAGCACCTTCACCCTCTCATTGAGCTCCGATCCCATGCGCGTTCGTTCCCTTGCCTCGCTTGCCGCTGCCGCCCTGTTCGCCGCCAACACCTTGGGCGCCCAGGCCCCCACGTCGTCGGCCACGTCGGGCTATCTCGACTTTGTTGGCGCCAAGAGCGGAGCGCCGACCGTCAACGGCACCAGCATTGCCACCGGTCCCTACAACGCCAAGTTCGGGACCAGCGCGGCCGATGCCGCGGGCAAGACGGCGTTCGACGTCTACTGCTTTGACTGGCTGTCCAACGCCGGCGACGGCAAGGTGGTCATCCTCACGTTCACTGACTTGGTGAACCAGAACGGCGCCGTGGCCACGGGTCTCTACAACAAGCTCACCGGTGCCGCGGGTGCGTCCAACACGCTGAGCCTCGGCACGCTCAACTCGGCCGCGTGGCTGACAAGCAACATGAGCAGCGGCGCACAGAACCTGTGGGATGAGCAGCACGTCGCGCTATGGAACCTGTTCTGGAAGGACGGCGCCGGCAGCCCGGGCATGCCCGGTGAAGGCAACTACCGCGGCATCACCGACCCCAACAACACCGGTGGCGCGCTGTACTGGTACAACCAGGCCGTCGCCAACAGCGGCTATGATGCGTCCAGCTATCGCATCTTCGCGCCGGTCGACGCGCAGGGCAATTTCGTGAACAACCGTCAGGTGTTCATGGGTCAGGTGACGGAAGTGCCCGAGCCGGCCAGCCTCGCGCTCGTGGTGGTGGGCCTCGTCGGACTCGGTGCGGCGCGTCGTCGCAAGCGTTGAGACAGCCACTGTCATTCACTCGGCGCCGGCCCCGCGCCGCACAAAAAAAATCGGGGCACCGTGATGCAGTGCAGCCTGCAAACGAAACCGCCGCCCACTCGAACGTCGAGTGAGCGGCGGTTTGCGCTTGCTGCGAAGTGTTCGCGCTTACTTGGCGGGCGGCAGGATCACCGCGTCGATCACGTGAATCACGCCGTTCTTGGCGAGGATGTCCGTCTTCACGATGTGGGCGTTGTTGATCATCGGCGTCTGGCCCATCACGGAGATCTTGGCCTCGCTGCCTTCGACCGTCTTGGCGCTCTTGCCGGCGAGCTTGAGCGCGTCAGCGGCCATCACCTTGCCGGCGACGACATGGTACAGCAGGACGCTCTTGAGCTTGGCCTTGTCCTTGCCGAGGGCTTCGAGCGTAGCGGCCGGAACCTTGGCAAACGCTTCGTCGGTCGGGGCGAAGACGGTGAACGGGCCGGGGCCCTTGAGGGTCTCAACCAGACCGGCATCGCCGAGGAGCTTGGCGAGGGTCTTGAACGAGCCCGCGGCGACGGCGGTCTCGACGATGTCCTTGTCCTGGGCCTGCGAGGTAGCGGGCGCGGCCATGGCCACCACGGCGGCAACGGCCAGCATCGACAGCTTGCGCATGATCGGAAATGCTCCTGAAAGTGTGTTTGAGATAGGACCGACTGGTCCTACGGGTGATTTAACACTGAGATTGGGGACGCGGTTCCCGGGGTTTCCGCTTTGAGGCTGACGGTGGTGTGAGCGGCGACACAGCGGTTTTTCAGTGCCACCGCGGTTGCGGGAACCGAAACCGCAGTCCTTGACTGCAACCG